>JBMTLP010000423.1:0-3407 GCA_049433245.1 Pirellulales bacterium | reverse complement strand
CCGTGGCGGCAAGTTCCGGGAGCGCCGTCTCTCGGTCCGCCTGCGGATGGTCGTGCAGGAGCCAGAACACGCTCGGGGCGATCTGCCTCCAGAGTTTCTCGTCACTCGCCATTTCGGCGGGCAACGCGCTGCGGGCTTCCTCCACGAAAGCGTCGATCGTGGTCACGGGCACTGAGGCCGCAGCCCCTGGTGGCTCAGCCGCGACACACGGGGCGTCGCTCGCGCCGCCCGCAACGAAACTCATCGCGAGACCTAAACACGCCGCTCGTGCGCTTTGCATCACGATTCCTTCCTTCCCATCAGTGCGAGGAGGTCGGCGAGCGGAAGCGTGTTGGCCACATCCGCAGCCTCAAGCCCGGCTCGCCTCCCCTGCATGATGCCACACCGCATCAGTTCGAGGCCTTTGGTGGAGTGGGCGTCGGTGGAGATCACCAGTTTCACGCCTGCTCGCTTGGCGGCGGCGGCATGCACCTCGTCGAGATCGAGCCGCATCGGATTGGCGTTGATCTCCAGGAATGTTCCCGTGCGAGACGCCGCAGCGATCACGGCCTCCATGTCGACGTCGTAGGCGGGACGACGGTTGATCAGCCGACCCGTGGGATGGCCAATCACTCTCACGAACGGGTTTTCGATCGCCTCAAGGATTCGAGACGTGATCTGCGCCCGCGGCTGATTCTGCCCATAGTGCAGGCTAGCCACCACCCAGTCGGCCTTACCCAGCACCTCATCGGGCAGGTCGAGCCCCCCCTTCTCGAGCATATCGACCTCGATGCCCTTGAGCACGACGAGCCGGGGCGCGGCCAGGCCTTCGCGGTGGGCCTGCTTCCGCAGGGCTTCGTTGAAGCGGTCGATCTCGCTCCACTGTCGCAGAAGCCGGGTGCGGTCGAGCCCCTGCGCCATCCGCACCCGTTGGCCATGATCGGTGATGGCGATGTATTCCAGGCCGCGGGCGATGGCTGCCTGTGCCATGTCGGCAAGGGAGTCTTCGCCATCGGTGGCGTGGGTGTGCATGTGCAGGTCGCCGCGGATGTCGTCGACGGTCACGAGCTGGGGGAGCCTTCCTTCGGCGGCCCACCTGATCTCCTCCCGCCCCTCACGGAGTTCTGGCGGAATCCAAGGCAGCCCCACCGCGGCATACACGTCTTCTTCGCTCGCTCCGTGGGCCGCTCCGGCAGGATCCCCCTTGCTGCCACGTCCGGACAGTGCCACGCCCTCAGCCTCCGCGAGCGGCGTGACACCGTACTCGTTGATCGACAGCCCACGCTCGCGAGCCCGCGACCGCAGGAGCACGTTGTGTTCCTTCGAGCCGGTGAAGTACTGCAGCGCTGCCCCGAACGACGCCTTCTGCACCACTCGCAGGTCTACCTGCACGTCGCCTGTGATCCGTACGCTCATCTTCGTGTCGCCGCGCAGGAGCGTGGTCTTCACGCCGGCGAACGCCGCGAAGTGATCCATCACGCTCGCCACGTCGCTCATCTCAGCACCGCGACTCTCAACCAGCAGATCGAGGTCACCAACCGTCTGTTTCCCGCGTCGCCAGCTGCCTGCCCCCTCCACACGGATCACGGTGGGGCACGCCCGCATGTGCTCGAGCAGTTGCTGCACGAGCAGGTCGGCGTCATACCACAGCAGCCGGTTGTTCTCTGGGTTCTTGGCGAAGCCGACGTTCTCGAGGATCGCCGCTTCTGTCTTAGCCCCGAAGCCCTTGAGCCCCTGCACCCGCCCTTCCCGACAGGCCGACTCCAACGCATCGAGCGAGTCGATACCCAGTTGCTCCACAAGCAGGCGGGCCTTCTTCGGCCCGAGCCCCGGCACGCGCATGATGCTGAACGCTGATGCTGGCACCGCCTTGCGAAGATCCTCGAGCATCTTCAATGGCTGACCGTCGAGGAGCGCCTCAATCTTGGTCGCCAGATCGCTGCCGATGCCGTCGATGTCGGTGAGTTTGCGAGACGCATCCGACCGCACGCCGGCGAGCGACTCGACCATGCCTTCCACATGGCGGGCAGCATTGCGATAGGCCCGAATGCGAAACGCATTTTCCCCCTTGAACTCAAGCAGGTCGGCGATCTCTTCGAAGACGGCTGCAATCTCAGCGTTCGTCACAAGCAGGCTCACAATCGTGGACTTGGAGAAAAGCCCATGATATCAGCCCTCACCTGATGACAGCCCTCGCCTGGCCCCTGGCTCAGTACGGAGCAGGGGTGGGGATCAACGCCGTGGGGTATGTGCGAGCCGGCGGCAGAGGAGCCTGCGGCACAGTACTGCCCGTCGACCAACTCGACGTGGTGTGCTCACTCGGGGCGAGCAACTTGGGGAAGGCGTTGGTCGATGGGTTCGGCCCACTGCCCGGCATCACAGGCATCCCCACGCCGTATGAGGCACCGCTGGCAGACGCAGCAGCCGGGTCGGTCGCGGGAGCGGTCGCAGCTTCAGGAGCAGCTGCTTCGGTGGGCTGCGTTTCCAGCGGCGACAGCGTGCGAGGAGCCTCGGGGATCGGCCGCAAGGAGGGGGGTGGCGTCACTGCCATCGGCGACGTAGCCGCGGCGGATGGCGTTGGTGACAAGGCCGGTGGAGCCGTGGACTGCAACGGGGAACTCGGCACCATGTAGGTCGTTCCCGTCTGCGGCACGATCTGCTGCTGGTAGCTCTGCTGGGGCGCGATCGCACCAGGCGTGGCGGCCTGCGGAACAAGCGTCGGTGGAACGTCAGCGCCGGCGGCGCCCCATGCCTGTGGGGTCGTCGGAGCCGCAAACGGACTGGAAGCCGCAGCAGCACCGGTGGCTGCGGCGGGAGCAGCGGCGGTGGGATAGCCGGGGCTGCCCGGCTGCACGGTGACGTACTTCGTGGTGTAGACCGCACGGTACTGCGTGTAGGGCACGTTGACCGCCCGCTGCGCGTAGGTCGTGATTGGCTGAACCACCTGCTCAGGGCATCCCGTGGCTGGATCGATGTCGCAGATCTGCCGGTAACACACCTGCGGCACACACTGATACTCGGTGCGGTAGCAGGTCTCTGGCACATAGCTCACCTGCTGCACAGGAACGGTCACCGGCTGCGGGGTCGGCGGTGGCGCGGCCGGAATCGGAGCGATCAGAGGCGCAGCCATGGGTGCTGCGATCGGTGCGGCGATGGGGGCGACAGCGTAGGCCGGAGCGGCTGCCGGCTTGGGAGCGCAGCAGCCTTTGAAGCAACCGAAGAGTCCGTCCAGGCAGCACTGGGCCATGCTGTGCTCTGCCGAAAGAGCGAGCAGAGCAGCCATGCTCCACACGAGTCTCACGTGTCGTGTCGTCATCGTCGTTTGTCCGGCCTCGCCCTGCGACGAAATCCGGTCCGTAGAGAAGAGTAAAGAAGAGGAGCCGAGCGAGAGCAGGGCAGGTTCGCTGCCCCACACTTCTCGCATTCAC
>JBMTLP010000422.1:0-3410 GCA_049433245.1 Pirellulales bacterium | reverse complement strand
CTTCGCCATCGTGGCTTCGCTCGGTTTCCTACGCCGCTCGATTGGCACGGGCAGCCTCTCCGGCCCACAGAGTTCCCGGAAGGCCCCCTTTTTCCACGAAGGCGAACCTTGAAAAAGCCAAGGTTTTTCACGGTTGGCAACCGCCGCATCCAGCGGCAGATGACTTTATCCACGGGCTGCCAGGGCGGGCGACTCATCGAGAGCCGTACCGGCGCGCTCGCCTCTCGAGCATGTGCCGCGCCTCTTGCCTTCCCTGCTCAACTTGTCACGGGATCGCGACATTTCTGTTGAACGAGCTCGCTCGGCCGCTCGAGCCAGCCAGCTCGCGTCTCTGCAACCTCGATTGGACTGCTCTTCTCCGAGTTTGGGCCTTTTGCTACCCACCCCAGTTGCGTCCGAGCCGATTCCCGCCTTGTGGCTTCAGTGAAGCCGGGAGGGCGTCGGTGAGTCACGGTCCTGCTGTCGGAGAGCTCCTCATGTCTGTCGCCTCACCTCAGCCAGAGCCCAGCCAGCATGAGGCCCCTGAAGGGATTCCCGCTCGGCCTGCCGGTTCCGCTGCAACGCCCACTCGCGCGTCGAGGCAGGATCTCGTGGTGAAGGCCAGCGGGCCGAGCGCTTGGATGGCTGTCGCTGTGGTGGGATGCGGTTTGATGGGGTTTGCGACCGCGTTCTATTTCGAGATTGGACGGAGTCGCGGTGCGGGTGCACACCGAGGTGACTTGGCCCACACGCCGGAGGTGCTCGCCCCGGAATCCACGGCCGAACCGATCGGTTTTCTCGCTCCCTCGCTGGATGGCGAAGCGGCCACTGTTGCGGGCTATTCAAGCGAGACGCCCCCCAGTGAAGATCGCTACGCGACGTTCCATGACGACCCAGGGTCGACGTCCTCCGGTTTTCGTGGCGGCGCGGTGACGACAGCAGCGGAGACCGTCGACGATTCAACGCTCGCCCCTGAAGAAGTCGCTCCTGGAGGGGCGGGGGGGGGCGTGATGACCACGCGGAAACCGCCCGTGCCCTTTCAGCCGCCCGCTTCAGCGGACCTTCCGCCGCTCACCTACGCCGTCGAAGAGACGGTCGCCGACGACATGATCGCTGACGAAGTCCAAGCTGACGTGATCGGTGAAACCGGCCTGACTCGCGACGAGATGGCCGGCGACGAGATGGGCGATGTGCTCGAGAACGACGAAGCGCTGTCGCCGTCGCGGGCATCATGGGGGCAAAACGCCCTGACGGATGTCGATGGATCGGCTGTCGGCGTGGATGGGGTTGCTGATGAGCCCACAGGAGCACTCGCGAGAGAGGAATCACCGAGCGAACAAGGCCTTCTGGCCCCGCTCCCTGAAGGTGAGCCGACGCCCGCTGGTGAAGATTCTTGGGGCGAGACGACCACAGTTGGCTTTGCCGCAGATGCCGCGGCACATCTGTTGGATCCTCAACCGCAGGGCGACGTCGCAGACGCAGAGCCTGTCGGTGGCATGAGTTTTCGCCGGATGGAGGATGTGCAGCCTGGCTTTGCCACACCGGTGGGGCAGAACAGTCCGAGCAGGGGTACAAGCCAAGCGCCGCTGGGATTTGATGACCCCGACGCCCCGATCGCAGTCACGCCGCCGTCGATGCCTCCGCGTGGAGACGACTCTGCTGAGGCGGACGATGAGGCCTCGCTGCCCCCCGCCTCGAGCCGCTATGCAAGTTCGGATGCCGTGCGGGCCTTTGGTGGAAGCTTGCCCGAGCGACCAATGTTTCCTGCTGCGGACGCAACTGGCGACTCGCTGCTGCCCGATGTGGATGAGACGGCTGCCGCCGCCGACTTCCCCGCGATCAATGCTACACCGGGCGACCAAGCGATCGGACCGCCCGCGTTTCCGGGAGCTGGTCCCGGTTATGGCGTAACAGGTGTGGGCCGCCCCGGGGCTCCACTGCTGGAGGGCGTGCAGACGCCACAGGTTGCGATTGAGAAAAGGGGACCGCGCGAAATCCAGGTCGGCAAGTTTGCCCGGTACGAGATTCTTGTCCGCAATCTCGGCAGTGTGACCGCACACGACGTGGAGTTGTTCGACACGGTGCCTCAGGGGACGTCGCTCGTGAGCACAACGCCTCCCGCGGCACCAGGTGCCCAAGGAGAGCTGACGTGGCCGCTCGGGAGCCTCGGCCCCGGGGAACAGGCCCGCGTGCTCGTGGAGGTGCTGCCCACCGAGGAAGGGGAAGTCGGCAGCGTGGCCAGTGTGCGTTTTGCTGCCAGGGCCTCCGTGCGATCGCTGGCGACCCGTCCAGCGCTCGCGATGAACATCGAACAGCCGACCGCGATGCGGATCGGTGGCGAGGTGACTCTCTTGATCACGGTCTCCAACCCGGGCACTGGGCGAGCGACGGGGGTTGTGCTGGAAGGTGTGTTGCCAGAAGGGCTGGCTCATCGAGCAGGGCGCGAACTCGAGTTTGATATCGGAAGCCTCAAGCCCGGGGAATCGCGGAGCATTGATCTCGTCCTGGCCACGACTGGCGCGGGCCTGCATCGAATGGACATCGGTGTCCGCGGCGACGGCCAACTCGAGGAGCGCCAGACTGTCGCTGTGGAAGTGACGGCGCCAACCTTGGAACTCACCGCCGAACTTCCCAGCCGCCGCTATCTGCAACGCCCCGTGACATGCGTGCTCTCGATGGCCAACTCCGGAACCGCCGCGGCCCGGTCCGTCGAACTCGCCACCCAGTTGCCGCCAGGCCTGAAGTTCATCAGTGCCAACAACGCTGGCTACTACGATGAAAAGAATCACCGCGTGCTCTGGCAGCTTGAAGAACTCCCACCGGCCGAGATTGGGAGCGTGGAGGTGGTGCTGATGCCGATTGCGCTCGGCAGCCAGCAGGTGGTGGCCGCTGCCCGAAGCCCGGACGGGCTTGCGGATCAGGTGACGCATGTGCTCGAAGTGGAAGGCGTGGCCGCGCTCACCTTCTCTGTGATCGACAGTGAAGACCCGATCGAGGTCGACGGTCTGACCGAATACGTGATCCGCATCGGTAATCAAGGCACCAAGGCAGCCAGCGATGTGCAAGTTACGGCAAGCATGCTTGGTGACCTGCAGCCGATGGATGCCTCAGGGCCAGTCGGACACCGGGTGGAAAACCTGACCGTGGTGTTCGAGCCTTTGGCACGGCTCGCGCCCACAGAAGAGGCTGTCTTCCGAGTGCAGTCGCGTGGCCGTCGTGCCGGTGATCAGCGGATGCAGGTGCAGGTGACGAGCGACGACCATCAGACGCCGGTCACGAAAGAGGAAGTCACGCGGGTGTACGCAGATCGGTGAGCGGCGCTCGGGGCGCTCGGGGAGAGCCCAAGCCGGTGAGCCGGGCGTTCGCTTCGCATCCTGCTTCGCTCACTCCTGCATTCTCGCTTTCGCCCTCCGGGCTTCGCTCGACTGCAA
>JBMTLP010000421.1:0-3412 GCA_049433245.1 Pirellulales bacterium | reverse complement strand
TTTCGAGAATCGCAGGTTCGTCACGACTCGGTGGCACGGGCGAACTCCCTGCGACCATGTCCTCTGCGAAGAGACGTCGCGCGTCAGCCATCATTTCAAGGTTGAGCCGCGTAACGGGCGCAAAGCGGCCTCGCTCGACCAAGACCGCTTTCTTGCGGATCGCGTCGGCAGCCAGCAGTGGGCTGCCTTGGGCGTCGAAGAGGACCGCGGGAGTGAAGCCGAGACGGACGAGATGGAGTGCGAGAAGTCGATTGTCGACCGGCTCAGAGGCATGCTCCGCGAAGGCGGGGCCGCTCAGTGAGATCCAGTCGATCTCGATCCTGCCTGGCTCAATGTTGTCCAGCAGCATCTCGACGAGACGGCCGGGCGTCTTCCAGTGATAAAACGCGGCTGAGCACAGGTTGACGCCCAGTCTCCCAATGGCTTCCTGTTGCAGTTGATTACTGCGGTCATGCATCCGTGCATGAATGAGGACATCGGAGGGGGCTTCGCTGGGGCGGGTCTGAAATCGGACGCCCAGCCAGGCGTGGCAGGATTTGCCGCCACGATGTGACAAAGCTGCTGCGGTGTCGGCGAAGGCAAAAAAGCAGGTTCGGCTTCCTCGCGTGGCCGCCAACCGCTCCAGCAGAAGACCAAACTCATGATCGAGCATTTCTGTGAGACGCTCGAGCGAGACATACCGCGAGGCGTGCCCGTAGATCGCGTCACTGAAGGTCATGTCGTACGCAGACATCGTCTTGGCGACAGTTCCTGCAGCGCCCCCCACTCGGAAAAAGTGTCTGGCAACTTCCTGCCCGGCCCCGATTTCAGCGAAGGTCCCGTAGAGCCTCTCATCGAGGTTGATGGTGAGGGCTTTCTCGGCAATCGGATCGATGGCGAGCGTGGGGGAAGCCATGGCTAAGTTCTTTGGTGAGGGGCGACGGAGTGAGCCAAGTTGCCGACTGTTCAAGATGCCTTGTATTCTTCATTTCGTTCAAGTTTTTCTTGCCTCCCGCTCCAGAACCCCAGGAACTGCACCGCGATGTCGTCCACCGAGATGTCTTCCTTGATCAACGCATCTGCCTTGGCGAGTGCCGCTCCGTCTCGATCGCGCACGACGTTTGGCGGCATCCTCGTGCTCTTGTCCGTGGTGGTTGTCACGCTGGGCTGCGAACCGCCCGCGCCTGCCACGAATGGCGGAGCGGCTGAGCATGACCATGCCGACCATGATCATGCGGATCATGCTGGCCATGATCACGAGGAGCATGATCATGCAGGGCATGACCATGGCGATGAGGGGCATGAGCACCCAGCCACCTTTGCCGAGGGCGTTGCGGCGCTTAAAGACCGCATTGCAGCGATCAAAGCCTCGCTCGGAGGCGACACCACATCGGAGGCCGACGGGCATGTGCATGCCGTTGGCAACCTGCTGGTCGATTTGGAGAAAAAAGCTGAAACCCTCGAAGACGGGGTCAAGGGAGCTGTGGAATCGCTGCTGGAGGCTTTTGACGAGCTTGATCAAAAAATTCATGCCGATGCAGATCCCGTGTTCGATGACATTGCAGAACGGGTGGAATCTGCGGTTGCCACCCTCGAAGCCTATGTGGAACAACTTGAGCAGGCGGCTGCGGGCGCCGTCACCGATGAGTCTTCTGAGAGTGGAGAGGCACGAGATGCGACGAACGGCGAATCCGATGGCACGTGAGTGGATGGGTCGGCAGCGTTGGTGTGTCGTGGCGATGGCCGTCGTTTTGCTCGCTGCCAGCATGGTCCACGCCAAGGATGCCCTGACAATCGATCAGGCGCGAGCGGCCTTCTCGCTGGCAGAAGCACCGGCCGCCGCCTTGACGATTGGGGATGCGCTGACGCTGCTTGAGAAGGCGCCCAAGAATCGAGCTTCGATCACTATGGTGGGGCGGATCGCGGCCCGTGAAGGGGAGGATCCTTTTTTTGAGGGGAAGGCGTCCTTCGTGTTGATGGATCTGCCTGACGACGACCACAGTGCGAGCAAGGGGCACGACGCCGACAACTGCCCGTTCTGCAAGCGCCGCCAGGCGAAGGCTGCCCTCGCCGCCGTGCAGTTTGTCGACGCGGACGGAGCCGTCGTGGCCATCGACTCACGGCAGCTGTTTGGCCTGAAGAAAGGCGCAAAAGTCGTGGTTCGCGGTCAGGCTTCGTACAACCCCAAACTTCCCTTTCCGATCGTGCAACTCGACGCAAACGGGATTCATGTGCTCGCCGAGTCCGCCAAGTAGGCGAGAGCTCGCCTCGCCTTTCTGGTCGCATTCCCACCGCGGTCAAAGCAAAATTTGTCTGTTCGCTCAGCCCACTCTAAACTACGCCCTTTCAAAAGGGGGTTTCTCCTGTCTCGTAGGGGAGTAGGCGTGGCGAACACACTCAAGCAGTCGGCAGCTCCCGCGCAGGCGGGGTGTGATGTGGTCGTGATCGATGATCACGAGGTGGTCCGGTTCGGACTGAGAGAGATTCTCGCAGATTCGCCCCACCGTCTCATTGGCGAGGCTGCAGACTCTGCAACTGGGCTTACGCTGTGTCGTGAGTTGCAGCCGTCTGTGGTCCTGTTGGATGTGCGGCTTGGCAACGCGTCGACGCGCGGGCCGGGTGGCACGCTGGAGTTGATCAGCTCGCTGCGAAAGGTGTCCCGCAAGACGCGTGTGGTGATCTTTACGGCCTTCGACCATCAAGCCTACGTTGCAGAGGCGGTGGCCGCCGGGGCGCACGACTACGTGCTCAAGGGTGCGTCGGCTGAAGAGATTGTCGACGCGATTGCCGGCGCTGCGGTCGGGCTTCCGCCTCGGCGGGCCACCACCTTGCGCCGCGCGGTTGGCATGATGGCCAACAGGGCGGAAGTCGCCGACATCGACTCCCCACTCACGCTTCGTGAGTCGCAGGTGCTGGCGCAGATCGCCAATGGGCTCTCGAACAATGAGATCGCCGACGCGCTCACCATTAGCGTGGAGACCGTGAAGGAGCATGTGCAGAACCTGCTTCGCAAACTTGCTCTCAGTGACCGCACGCAGGCCGCTGTGTGGGCGGTCCGCCGCGGTCTCGCTTGAGCCGACCTCACGACCTCCAACACCCTTGGCTCCAAGTCCCCTTTCCGCCGCCGGCCGCTACACTGCGGAAAAGCCTTGCGGCACGTTGTCGCGCGGCAGGACCCGTGTAGACGGAGGTGACATGGCTGTGGGCGCTACAAAACCGCTCCTCTGGTGCGGGCTCACCACCGCACTGGCGGTGGTGATGACGCTGTTCGCCGCAACGCCGTTGCTGGCGGCCGATCTCTTGCGGGTGGGCATGGAACTGTCCTACCCCCCTTTTGAAATGACGGATCAGCAAGGGCGTCCAACAGGTGTGAGCGTGGAGATTGCCGAAGCCTTGGGGGAGCATCTTGGCCGAGAGATCGTGATTGAGAATG
>JBMTLP010000420.1:0-3425 GCA_049433245.1 Pirellulales bacterium | reverse complement strand
CACCGCTGGCCACCGCGATCTGAAACGCTGGCGGTCGCTCTGCGAGGTAGTAGTTGATGTCGTAGTCACCCAGCGTGGCCCAGGCGATTCCTGCGGCCACGAGCAGAAACGGCGCGACGACCACCGCGGTGATTGCCACCAGCCAGCCGGCGAGCGTGATGACCTGCCGTCCTCGGCGGATCGACCAGAAGACGGCTGCCCCCATGCCGATGTTCGCCTCTTGCGGAGCCATCAGCAGCGCGAGCAACGCGGCCTGCTCAAGCGCAGTAATCCCCAGCGAAACCGCTCCAAAGGCAACGAGCACCACCCAGCCGACCGGCTTTGCGAAAAAAAACACGATGTCGGCATCAGCGAGCGTGCCGGTCCCTGATGCCCACAGACAGAGGTGCAGAAGACCCGTGGCCAGCGGGGCCAGCAACAGAAATGCGACGGCTTTAAACAGCAGGTCGGTCAGGAACAGCGGCCGCCACCACTCGACGATGGTGGTCAAGATGGCCCGAGATGCTTGTGGAAACGTCATACACCTCTCCCAAACTAGAAACGCTGTTCCTAGTCGACGGGCGAATCGCCTCTGTGGCAAGGCCGAGTTTCTCGGGGCGGACGCTGGTCAGCCGAACGCGAGATGAAGTCGCGGTCGGCTTGAAGTACGATTCGCACGTTGTTCGTCGCACAGCAGCGTCTGGGTTCACCTCGTTTCTAGGGAGTTTTCGCATGTTCGGCCGCATCGTCATGATCAGCCACGTCACGCTCTCCTTCGCCGTGTTGTGCCTTGTGCACGCGACCGCTCGGGCGAGCGAGGCCATCTGCCGCTACTGCGACCAAGCGCACGCCTCGTCGGGTCTGCTGCCCCCCGGTCTCGAGCTGACTGGCTCCCATCATTACGCACCAGATCGTCAGGTTGACGTGACGCACATCAAGCTCGACGTCACGCCTCACTTTGATTCAAAGACGGTCACCGGAACCGCATCGATCACGGCCACGGTGCTAGCGAGCCCGATCGATGTGTTGCGGTTGGATGCCGTGAACCTGACGGTGCATGCGGTCCGTTGCGGGTCGCAACCGGTGCGTACCTTCGCCGCGTCGGCAACCGATCTGCAGGTGGTCTTCGCAGAGCCTGTCGCACCGGGGGCGACGTTCACGCTGGAGATCGACTACGCGGCAGAGCCAGAGCAGGGGCTTTACTTTCGCACTGCCGACATGGGCTACCCCGCAGGTGACGCGCACATCTGGACGCAGGGGGAAGCCCACGAAGCGAGACACTGGTTTCCCTGCTTCGACTATCCGAACGAACGGTCGTCCTCCGAGATTATTTGCCACGTTCCGGCCGCGATGACCGTGCTGAGCAACGGTCAAAAAGTGAGCGAGACCATCGCTGGTGATGGCCTCAAAACGGTGCACTGGCTGCAAAAGCAACCGCACGCCTCGTACCTGATCTGCCTTGTGGCGGGTCACTTTGCCAAGCTCGAGAAGCAGCACGGTTCGGTGCCGCTGGGTTTTTATGCGCAGCCATCCGTGGCGGAGCATGCGGCCAACTCGTTTGCCGACACACCCTCGATCATGGCGTTTTTGGAAGAGGAGATTGGCGTGCCGTTTCCCTGGCCGAAGTACGACCAGGTCACCATTCTCGACTTCACTGCTGGTGGCATGGAAAACACGACGCTGACCACTCTCACCAACAACACGATCTTTTCAGCCGCCACGGAAAACCTTCACACAACCCGCCGCCTCGACGCCCACGAGATGGCACATCAGTGGTTTGGCGATCTCGTGACCTGTAAGGACTGGAGTCATCTCTGGCTCAACGAGGGCTTCGCCACCTACTACACGCATCTCTACGAGGGGCATGCCCTCGGACATGATGCGATGCTCTACGGCCTCTACAAGGACGCGCACGGAAGCGTGCTTTCACGAAACGACGACAAGCGTCCGATCGTGTTCAACGAATACACGAACCCGATGCAGCAGTTCGACTTCCGCTCCTATCCCAAGGGCGGCTGGGTGCTCCACATGCTGCGTGCGCAACTCGGTGAGCAGCTCTATCGCACCTGCATCAAGGCCTATCTCGAGAAACACGCCTACACGAGCGTCGTGACAGACGACCTGCGGCAGATCATCGAGGAACACAGCGGCAAGCCCTTCGACCGCTTCTTCGACCAGTGGGTCTACAGCCCAGGCGCTCCCGAACTGAAGATCGACTACACCTGGGACGCGAAGCAGCGGCTGGCCAAAGTGTCGATTGCCCAGACGCAAAAAACCGACAACGGCACCAGGATCTTCGAGTTTCCCGTGGTGCTGCGATTTCTTTTGAATGGCGAGGCGCTCGACCACAACATCTCGATCAGCAAACAGCAAGAAGACTTCTACTTCAGCCTGGCAGCCGAGCCTGAGGTGGTTCGCTTTGATCCCGAGTTCACGGTCTTGGCCAAGGTCGCTTTCAACAAATCGGACAAGCTGCTCCAGTCCCAGCTCACGTGCACCTCCGACATGATCGGACGACTGCTCGCCGCCACGGCGCTTGCCGAGAGAAAGACCAAGGATGCGGCCGACTGGCTGCACGCGGCGTTGATCGGCGATGCGTTCTGGGGGGTTCGGATAGCCGCGGCCGAGTCGCTCGCCAAGCACGATTCCGAAGAAGCGGATGCCCTGCTCGCGAGCGCCTGGAAGGCTCAGACGGATGCACGCGTGCGAAAGGCTGTCGTCGAGCACGCGGTGAAGCGGTATCACACTGCCGCGCGAGGTGTGATCGAGGAGGTGCTGCAGAGCGAACAGAACCCTGAGATCGTGGCAGTGGCGACTGCGGCCCTCGCGCGTTTTAGCGATGCGGATGCCGAGCGTGCCCTTCTCAAGCAGCTCGACTCGCACACCTTCCGCAACGAACTCGCGGTCGCTGCGATCAAGGCGATCGAGAACCGACGTGATCCGGCGCTTGTGCCACATGTGCTGCGCACGCTGCAAACACGTACGAAGGACTTTACGACACAAGGATTTGGTGATGGCCTGCGAAGTCTGGGGTCGTTGGCCGCTCCAATCGACAACAAGACGGAGGTCCGCGAGTTTCTGTTGAGTTGGGTCAACGACCCACGCCAGAGCGTGCAGGTGGCGGCGATCAGAGGTCTGGGAGCCCTCGGTGATGCTCGTGCCACGGCCGCTGTTGATGCCTTTACGACCGCCTCCGACACGCGGATTGCGTCGGCGGCAAAGGATGCTGTCAAACAGCTGAGCGAGCGAACAACCCTCGACGCCCCTGCCGAGGTTGTGGCCCTGAGGAAAGAGCTCGCGGATCTCAAGGAAGATAAGAAGAAACTGGCCGAAGATGTGGCCGCCATCCGTAAACAGCTCGAAAGCTTGAGCACTCTGGTCCCGACGCCACCTGCGGAGGCGGAGTGACGATCGACGCGGTCGACCTGCGACAGCCCCTCACCCGC
>JBMTLP010000419.1:0-3425 GCA_049433245.1 Pirellulales bacterium | reverse complement strand
CAGTCCCAGTGACGCGGGTCATGCTCTCACACCCGCTACCCATCGTCGCCTTGGTGAGCCGTTACCTCACCAACAAGCTAATAGGATGTAGGCCCCTCAACGGGCGGAATCACACCTTTGGTCCGGAGACATTATCCGGTATTACCTGCGGTTTCCCGCAGCTATCCCGGGCCTGAGGGTAGGTGCCTACACATTACTGTCCCTTTCGCCGCTGTCCGTCTGCCGAAGCAAACTTCTCGCTCGACTTGCATGCCTAATCCATGCCGCCAACGTTCATTCTGAGCCAGAATCAAACCCTTCAGTTGAAGTGTTCGAAAAACTGGAATAATCAGACCCCAAAACGATTGCCCTCACTGAAACGAGAAACTCGCTCAGAGAAGGGATCTGCTTTGGTGCCGGTCACACGATCGCGTGCCGGCCAAAACTGAAAGAGATCGAACTACCAGATTGTCAAGGAACTGCGGACGCGACTGGCGTGTGCCGCGTCGGTCCGATGGCTGAAAGATAGCAGCCAACTGAGGCCGGTCAACACGAAATAAAAAAACGCTTGTTTTCAGCCTTTTTTTCGAAAAAACACACCCCACCGAGGGGCCCAAAGCTGCGGTGTCCGATCGCTTACCTCCGGCTCACGGACGCCCACAAAGCGCTCACCAAACGGGGAAACGGGAAAGCCCTCCAGCCCCGCCCCATCTGGCCAGCCGTCACGACAAAAGGTGTTCCGCGAACCCTGTGGGCCGGAGAGGCCGTCCGCGGTAACCGAGCGGCGAAGGAAACGGAGCGCAGCCACGAGGGCACCGCGGGGCTTCCTTCGAGTGAGCGTTAGGCGGGATGCCTGGAGCGAACGTCCTGCGAGATGGCATGGGCAACTTTGGCTCAACCCACAAAAACCCGCGATTTCCCAAGGAAAACGCCAAGATTTTCGTGCAAACCAAAAGCCGCATGCTGCTGCGAGCGTTCACCATCGCCCGTCAGCGGCCCTCATCGAGAACCACAGGAATGTCGAGGCGCCTCCCCTCGCGCTCCACCGTGATCAGCACCTGCTCGCCCGGCTTCCTCGTTTCGACCGCGGAAAGGAAATCATCCACTGTCTTCACCGGCGAGCCACCGACCGCAACGATCGTGTCAGCCGTCGAGCGGTCTACACGCGTATATTCCGACATAAACGGCCCCTGCCGTCGCCGCTCACGCACCACCTTGAACCCGCGAACGCCAGCCCGCTCGGCCGGCCCTTCTGGCACGAGCCCGGCGACGAGCAAACCAGACTCCGCCTGGTACACACGAGCGATGCCTGCATCCGCTCTGGTCACGCGCCCTCTGAGAATCAACTGGGGCACGATTCGCTGCAGCGTGGCAACGGGAATGGCAAAACTCACTCCCGCACTCTGCCCGGTCCGGCTCGCGATGGCCGTGTTCATGCCGATCAACAGACCCCGGCTATCGAGCAGCGGCCCGCCGGAGTTACCGGGATTAATCGCGGCGTCTGTCTGAATGATCGACTTGATCGTTCGCCCCGACTTCGTGGGAAGAGAGCGATTCAAACTGGAGATAATGCCCGTCGTCAAAGTGCGCTCGAGCCCGAAGGGATTCCCGATGGCAAACACTCTTTGCCCCACGAGGAGATCTGATGAGGTCCCGAAGGCGACTGGCTCAAGGAGTTCTGCGGGAGCGTTGATCCGGAGCACTGCCACATCGGTCGCGTCATCAAACCCCACGAGTTTGGCGTCGTACGCAGAACCGTCGTAGAGCATGACTTGGATCTCGTCAGCGCCTTCGACCACGTGATAGTTCGTCAGCAGGTGTCCCTGCTTGTCGATCACACTCGCAGAGCCGGCCCCCTCGGAAGGCACCTCCAACAGAAACAATCCTGCGGCCACCGTGCCCTTCGTGTTGACGTTGACCACACTGCGATTCACACCTTCGTAGACCCGAATATTGGCGAGTTCATCGGGTGTCAGCGTCCGCGGCGGCAGGTTGGGGGTTGCGACCTGATCTTGGGCGTTTACGGCATGCGGCCACCACACCAAAGCAACCACCGAAATCGCCGTGACAAGCCACCGCCCGTCCACAGTTCCAGTTCGATCTCTCATCTCTCAGCCTTCCTCCATGCTCGAAACGATCGCCGTTTTAACCGTCATCTCGCCCCGACGGACACCTCACCGCCTCAGCATTGGCCCCCAATCCCGCCTCGCAAAGATCGTCACTTCCCACTTTTTTCCGTAGGAATCGACGTTGGCGGCAACAAGCCTGTGAATCTATGCTCTCAAATGAGAAGGAGTTGATGGATGGTCTGTCCATTTGTCGCCTCCCTTGGCCGACACGCCTGGGGAAAATCATCGCCGCGGACAGGAGATTGCAAGTTCATTCGTGAAATTGCTACCGCGGACATTTAAAGGAGTTGTCGTTATGGTGCAGCGGGAAAACGACCGCTGGGGCTGGCTTCACGCAGGATCGGCCCTCTTGCTTGCTTGCCTCGTCCCCATGCATGGCGTCAGTGCGACACGTGCGGCTGGTGCTCCCCTCGGTGACGCCACGGCACCGCGCTCGGCTTCGCCTTCCGCCGCCCTCTCCTTCATCGACTCGGCCGTCGAGCAGCCCCTGGCGGAAGCCCAAGCCGCCGACGGCGACATCGCGTCGGCTGAATCAGCCGAACCGCAAACGCTTCAAGTCACGGCTGTCGGACTGCGTGCCAACGCCCCAGAAGCAGCCGCCCTGCCGACCGACATTCTGGTGCTTGTCGACACCTCTGCGAGCCAGACGGGAGCCTTCAAGATCCTGTCTACTGAGGTCGTTGCTGAACTGCTGCCGCTCGTGCGGCCCAACGACCGGATTCGCGTCGCAACCATCGACGTGACATGCGAACCGCTGTCCACCGGCTTTGCTCCTGCGTCCGCCGCCGAAACCCAGGACGCACTCCTCGCCCTGAAGAAACGCACTCCGCTTGGCTCCACGGATTTTGTGCGAGGCCTGACCGCCGCCGTGGACCTGTTCGACGCGGATGCAACCCGGGCTCGACGCATCATCTACATCGGAGACGGCCCGGGCCTGAATGGCACCGCCCCGCTTCCGTTCAAAGCGATGCTCGAACACCTCCGTAGCGAAAAGATCGGTTTCCATGCCGTCGCTGCGGGACCGATGATCAACTGGCCGTGCTTGGCTGCGATTGCCAACGCAACCGGTGGCATGGTGCTCCTGCCTGAAGATGGCGGTGCTCCTGCCGCAGCCGCATCGATCAGCCGCATGGCCGCGGAACCAATCTTCTGGGCGACCGACTCCTATGTGACGTCGCCGCTTGTCGCAGCAGCCCAAAAACCAACTGCGGCCAACGCGGACGCGGTCGATGCTCCGGCCCATTCCCCGATGGTGATCCCACCGCTGCGACGCGACCGCGACACCGTGGCCTTCTTGATCGGCCCGGTGGATGACAT
>JBMTLP010000418.1:0-3435 GCA_049433245.1 Pirellulales bacterium | reverse complement strand
CTCGGCTCTGGAGGTGTGCAGTTTGTGGGCACCAACCCTCCGACCGACATGAGCCTCCTGGAGCAAATGGTCTATGGCGGGAAGGGACTCTACGAGTCGTATGAAGACACCGACCCCGTGTACTCCATGGAGAATCTGCACGCGATACCCGGTGTGCGACATTGCCCAACAATTGATGAGGCAATGATGCATCGCTTCCTCGCAGCCGGCGACAAAGACCGGTGGGGCAAGCGGCGGCGGAAGCCCGCTGAGGTGCAACGCTGGATGGAAGACGTGATTGGCGAACTGCGCGCCGCTGGTGGGGATGCAGCTATTGCTGAGGTCGCCCGACTCGCGGCGAGCGGCAGCGCTGCCGACGCACCGGCCACCGTCGGTCTCGAGTGCCTCGGGCCCGGGGGTGGTGCGTGGACCGTGGAGATTCCCATTGATGGTCCAGCCCACGTGCAAAAGGGGCGGCCTGCTGAGCATGGTGCCACCGTCACCTTGGAGCCGTCACGGCTGATCCACTACGCCCGACTTGCCCTGGCCTCACCGAAACCAGCGGCCCCGAAGCAGTGGGCACGGACCGCCACGGTGGTGGCTGCAGACCTGCCTGCACCTAGCCCCGTCAACACCTAGAGCGGCTTCGGTTCACGAGGATCACCGCGTGGGTCGGTTTGAGTTACAGCGGTCGCACCGATTCAATCACCAGCGGGTCGCTTGACCGTGGATCACCGATCCGCAGAGCTGAGCGTCCTTCGAGAAGGTCGTCGACGATCGTGCCTACGAGGTCGGCCCGCCAGCCAACCGACAGCACGGGGGGCTGCTCGTCGTCGCGGTAGCCAAGTTTGTAGGCAAGCAGATCTCGCATGTCGGAGGCGGTACCCACGAGCGATGGGGCGATGTTCATCTGACGACACAGCCCGGCGATCGCGGTGGCGAGAAACTGCCCGAGCATTGCCAGCTGCGGTGGTGGCGCTCGGTGCCGCTCGCCCCCCGGGCACTCGTCTTCGGGCAGATTCAGCCCCGTGGCAATCGCCTTGGAAATGTCTTCAATGATGTGGCGGAAGTCGCTCCGCTGCATGCCGCGGATCGCCTTGATCTGACGTTCGTCGGCACTTCGCCGCTTGGCGAGTTCCACGAGCAGGTCGTCACGGAGCACGCGTTTTGGCGGCATATTGCGCTGTTCAGCCAGACGGTCGCGCCAGTGCCACAGCTCTCTGGCCACGGCAAGTTCGCGACGCGAAAGCCCATTGAGTCCCGACACGCGACGCCACCGCTTCCGCTCAAACGACTCAGCCACGTCGTCTTGCCACGACGCCATCTCCTCCACCATCCACTCCGAGCGGCCGAGTTTGGCGAGCTTCCCCTCCAGCAGTTGCCACAGCCGCTCAAGATGCCGCACATCGTCGAGCGCGTACTGCATCTGGGCCTCGGAGAGGGGCCGCACTCGCCAGTCGGTGCGGGTTTCTCCCTTGGAGGTGTTCACGCCGAGCATCCGCCGGCAGAGGGCGGCGTAGCCCGCAGGAAAGTCGTGGTCGACCAAACCTGCCGCCACCTGCACATCAAACAGCGACGAGGGCTTCGTGCCGATGGCGTGAAGGATAAACCCGAGCTCTTCTCGACCAGCGTGCACAACCGTGGTGCGGCCTTCCTCCGCCAGAAGCCGCCAGAACGGTTCGAGGTTGGGGAGTTCCAACGCGTCGATCACCGCGAGCAGGCCGGGAGCAGCGATTTGCACCAGGCACAGATGGCTGCGGTAGGTGTGTTCGGAGACAAACTCGGTGTCAAAAGCCAGGAACGGGTGGGCTGCGAGATCCCCTACGAGATGGTCGAGTTCCGCCTGGGTGGTGATATGTCGGTAGATACCTTCAGGCATAGATCTAGGCTTAGCGAGGCAGAAGCGGAGTTACAGGAAAAGGTAGGAAACGAGCACAAACACCGGCAGCAACACGCCACCGCTGTATGCCAAGTAGCCAAAGAAGCTCGGCATACGCACGCCCGCCTTCTCCGCAATCGCCTTGACCATGAAGTTGGGGCCGTTCCCGATGTACGTCATCGCACCTAAGAATACTGCTCCGAGGCTCACGCCCGCCAGACGACCTACTTCGACGCCCGCCATCATGTCGGGGCCAGGAGGCAGCGTTTGAGCCGTCTTGAAAAACACCAGATAGGTTGGGGCGTTGTCGAGCACGCTCGAGAGCCCGCCTGTAGTCCAGAAAAACGCCAGCGGCGACGAGATGCCGAGGCTGGCTCCCCGTTCATCGAGGATGGCCAAAGCGGGCTGCATGCACACAAAAATGCCCACAAACAGGGCGGCTACTTCGAGAATGGCCCCATAGGTGAAGCCGTTGTCTTGGCGGATTTTGTCAGAGCCAAACGCCAGCGATGCCGCCACGATCCCTGCCAGCACAGTCTCTCGGAGGAAGACCCAAGGGTGCCACTCGGTGCCGGGGATGGCCTTCGACGGGTCGAGGAGGGCCACGGCGGCAATCACGGCCAGCAGCAGAGGGGCATTCAGCCATAGCCCGCGGATGCTGAGAGGCTTGGTGGTTGTGTGGTCGGAGTGAAGGTCGCTCAGCCGCTCCCTCGGGAACGCGAGGAAGGCGTCCCACGCCCAGTACAACGCGATCAGGATCGCGTTGGTCACCAGCCACTCCTTCCAGAGCGAGAGCGTCCAGAAGAAGTCGACCCCTTGGAGGTAGCCCAGGAAGAGAGGGGGGTCGCCGATTGGGAGCAGGCAGCCGCCGCAGTTGCAGACCACAAAGATGAAGAACACGACGGTGTGCACCACGCGGCGGCGTTGCCGGTTCGTCTCCAGCAGCGGGCGAATCAGCAGCATCGCTGCCCCGGTGGTTCCGATGAAGCTCGCCAGCAGGCCGCCGATCGCAATGAAGGTGGCGTTGGTGCGAGGGCTGGCCTTGAGGTCCCCCTCGATGCGAACGCCCCCCGACACGCAGTACAGGGCAAACAGCAGCATGATGAAGGGCACGTACTCGCCAAGGATGGCGTTGCTGAGGATCGTGCCAGCGACGCCCCATGAGATGCCGCCGTCGGCGGGCAGACTCACGTCGTGCGCAGGAAAATGCACATCAACCGGGCTGCTGTGGATCAGGGCGTAGTAGAGAAGCGTCAGGCCGCCGAGGCCAGCGGCCACCATCAAGCGGCTGCTGTTGTGCTCCCACCAGTGCTCGATCGAGGGTATCAGCGGAAAGGCGGCGATCGCTGCGAGCAGGGCGAGAAACGGAATCACCGTCCAGACCGGCGGCGCGGTCGTGGTGACGTGACCCTCGGTGTGAGCTTCCTTGTGGCTCTCATCTTCTTCTGCCGGGTGTTCGCTGCCCTCATGCTCGGTGTGGCTGTCGCCTGATTCGTGCTCGCCGTGTCCCGCGTGTTGACCGTGCTGGGCGGCAGCCACGATCGCCGCGATCGGCTCGGCATCCACTGGCTGGCCGA
>JBMTLP010000417.1:0-3437 GCA_049433245.1 Pirellulales bacterium | reverse complement strand
CTTCCCTTGCCCCCCGGCCTGCGGGCTGGCGATCCGCTCCCGGAGCCGATTTTTACGCCAGCGACAAAGGCGACCAGCGGTCACGACGAGAACGTTTCATTCGACGTGATGCAGCAGGCGGTGGGTGCTCTGGCGGAGGAACTGCGCGCTCGCAGCATTGAGATCTACCGGCGAGCAGCTGCCTATGCAGCAGAGCGGGGCATTGTGCTGGCCGACACCAAGTTTGAATGGGGGCAAACCGACGAGGGGTGCACGATCCTTGTCGATGAGGTGCTCACGCCCGACAGTTCCCGCTTTTGGCCCCAGGCTGAGGCTGGCCTTGGCGAAGTGCCTGCCTCGTTCGACAAGCAGTTTGTGCGGGACTGGCTGGAAACAACCGAGTGGGACAAATCGAGCCCCCCTCCTGCCCTGCCTGACAGCATTGTCGAAGAAACTCGCCGAAAATACCTCGAAGCGTATCGCCTGCTGACCGGCAACTCGCTCGCCTGATCGCTCGTGCGAGCCCCGGGAATGGGTATGAGCCTGACGCGTCTTGGCCGCATAAGGGGGGCTGTTCGGCCCCGGTGCGGGGCTCACGTCAGCTGGTCTAGGGGGGCTGCTCCCGGCAAACTAAACTTCAATTGTTCGGTTTTACGTCCGTTTTTGCTTTCCTCCGTCTCGATTTAGGCATCCATGCTCCGCTATCTCACCGCTGGCGAATCTCACGGCCCGGCACTCGTGGCTCTCGTTGATGGCTTTCCTGCCGGTCTGACGGTCGACACCGCCGCCATCGATCGGGAACTTGTCCGGCGACAAGGTGGCTACGGTCGTGGCGGTCGACAGCGGATCGAAACAGACAGTGCCCAGTTTTTGTCGGGGCTCTGGAAGGGGGTCACCCTGGGAAGTCCGCTGGCGCTGGAGGTGGTGAACCGCGACGCCAAGCTTGAGCGTTTGGAAGACGTCGACCGGCCGCGTCCTGGGCATGCCGACCTGGCCGGTTCCGTCAAGCATCTCGGTGGCGTGCGGGGGGTGCTCGAGCGGGCGAGCGCCCGAGAAACGGCTGCTCGTGTGGCTGCGGGAGCGCTCGCGCGGCAACTGCTGGCGGTGTTTGGGATCGACGTGGCCGGTTGGGTGGTCTCGCTTGGCGACGTCGAGTTGGGTGGCCGCGAAGGGACGCTCACAGCCTTGCGCGAACTGCGAGACACGAGCGCGATCTATTCACTGCATCCTGAGCGCGATCCCGAAGTGACAGAGATGATTGATCGCATTGGGAAAGAAGGCGACACCGTCGGCGGCGTGGTGGAGGCCCGTGTCACCGGTCTGCCGGTGGGCCTGGGGAGTCACATCCAGTGGGACCGCAAACTCGATGGCCGCTTGGCTCAGGCCGTGATGAGCATTCAGGCGATCAAGGGCGTGGAGATTGGCATGGGCTTTGAGACGGCCCGACGCCGAGGCTCCGAAGTGCATGACGAGATTCGCTACGACGAGTCGCTTCGCAATACCCCGCAACTCGGCTTCGTGCGGCCCACAAACAACGCCGGTGGGCTTGAGGCGGGCATGACCAATGGGCAGCCGCTCGTGCTGCGGGCGGCGATGAAGCCCATCGCCACGCTCAGAAAACCTCTCGGTTCGATCAATCTCAGCACCAAGCAGCCCGAGGCCGCCGCCTACGAGCGGAGCGACGTGTGTGCTGTCTCAGCGTGCAGTGTGATCGTGGAAAACGTGGTGGCCTTTGAAGTAGCAGCAGCCTTAGTCGACAAGTTTGGTGGCGACAGCGTGGAAGAAATGCGGGCGAGGTATGAGCAGTTTCATGCCTTGGTGCGAGCCCGATAGCAGGCGTTTGGAGCCCGGAACGGCTCCGCTGAAAGGCCCGGAGAACAGGGATGTTCATCGAGCGATCTGTTGCCAGGATCCGGGCGGTGCGAACACTATTTGTGTTGGCCTGCTTGTTGCCCACGCTGGGGCTCGTGGGCTGGTCGTTGTATCGGCGGAGTTCGCTCTACTCCGACCCTCTCACCGCAGGTTGGTCGCAAGCGTTGGGGCTTGCCGTCACGGTTGAGTCGATGCAAAACGTGCGGCCGGCGGTCATGCGGCTGCGCGAGGTCGGCATCCTCAATGAGCTCGGGCGGCCACTCGCGCGCGTTTCTGTGGCGGAACTTGAACAGCGGTCAGACGGCGTGATCGTCAGCCTGCCGACGCTGGTGCTCGACGAGGCTGCGGTCAGTGAAGCCGCCCGATTGTCGCTTGCTTGGCTGACCGAGCCCGTTCGCTTTCCCGCTGGAGGCGCGGTGCAGGTCGACGCCCTGTCGTGGGGGAGAGGCGAAGAGCAGCATCCCCTCGGTGGTTTTCGCGTTGAGTACGTGGTCGTCGATGCGGGGCGTGCGATCCGCGTACGGCGAGAGCCTGCCGATGCCGACGAACTGCGGGTGCGTGCGTTGGCCGGTCCAGACGGTCGTCGACTGGAAGTGGAACTGAACTGCGAACGCGGGCTGCCGGCCGAGTTGGTCGCAGCAGCGACGGGGGGGATGCCGGGGTTCGGCGATTCGGCGACGCTGCGAGGAAGTTTTCGGGCAACTGCCGACGCCACGCGGCAGGGGCGCTTCGCGTGGTCCGGAGTCGGTGAGGCCGTTGTCGCGGGAGTCGATTTGTCCGGGTTGGCGGCGGTCGTCGGACAGCGTGCTGAAGGCGAAGGAGTGTTACGGATCGAAGCCCTCGGACTGGAAGCAGGCCGCATCACCTCGGCCCGCTTTGTACTCTCGGCTGAAGATGGGGCGATCGGTCGCGGGCTACTCGAGCGGCTTGTGACCGTCTTTGGCTGCAGGCTCGGCCCTGCCGGCGGGGCGGCGTCTGTCGACCGCGACTGGTTGGCCGGGCCTCCTGTCGGTTTCGATGAGGCCGCCCTTGCTGTGGAGTTGACCCGCACGGGGTTAACGCTGCGGCCTGCCGGCAACCCGGTGGCAGCGTTGGTGACCGTAGCGGGGCAGTCGCTGCTGGAGGCTGGCAGCGGAAGCATCTCCTACGACCGCTTTGCCTGGTTGTTTGCCCCGAATAGACAGGGGGTCATTCCGGCTGCCATTCCCGCTTCTGAGCAGGCCGTGGAGGTGCTTTCTCACCTCCCGAACGCCTTAGAGGCCCCCGAAAGCCGTTTTTGACGGTTTTTTGACATTCGTTCGACCGAGATATGACGGTCCGAGGATGGCAAATCCCGCACGATCGTGCACAGTATTTGCAGATGGCCGCCGTCTGCCTTTTCGTGCGGGACGGCACTCCTTTCTCAAGAGGTCTGGTATGACACCGAACGGCACTCTGGAACCGGTCGCCAGCGGGGCGTCTTCGCCAGAGGCCGGCATCACGCTGAAAGGCAGTCGCTCCGTCTCGGGCAACGCGGCCCCGTCCGACGTGGTGCATGCCCGTTGCGAGACCGCCGCCGACGACCCTCCCGGTGGGCCCCTTGACGC
>JBMTLP010000416.1:0-3449 GCA_049433245.1 Pirellulales bacterium | reverse complement strand
CCACGGGCACGCGGTTATAGCCCTCCGCAGCCAGCGCCGCAAAGCGTTGCGCGTCCATCGCAGTGGGCGTGGCTTGCCAATCCCGGGTGTTCTGCACACCGTGGCCGCTATCCCCCGCTGTGGTCACGGCTCGGCTCCAGCATCGCTTTGCGGCGTAGCAACCAGCTCGGTGAAGGAGGAGATGACGCGGTCGGCGCCGAGGGCGTGGGGTGCGATTCCGTGGTTATAGCCGTCCGCGACGCAGGCGAAAGGGCGTCAGCAAACCGCCCCACGACGCGATCGCCAAAGGCCTCGGCATCCGACTTCCACAGAGCCGCCTGACCGGCAAGTTCACGCTGTTTGTCGCGAATTCGATCAATGACGTACGGGATTTCCTCCGCCCCACCCGAGCGACGCATCGCAGCCAAACGAGCAAGTTCGCCGCGGTAGTCTTCGATGTCGGGGCGAACTTCGTCGAGATACGTCTTCCACTCAGCACGCGTCGACTCAAGGGCGGCCTTCGCAGCCTCTGCCGCAGCGGCCACATCATCGGCAGCCAAGACCGGTTGCCTTATCGCCAAACGCTTCTCCCAGTCGGCCGCGACATTGGCTTCCCACGCCGCGATCACCTCATCAGTGGGGCGATCGTCGAGCGCAGCCACGGTGCCAGAAAAGTTGCCGGGCTCAGGAATCGATTTGCGGTAAAAATCCGCCAAAGGCCCGACAGCAGCCCGTCGGAAACCAAGGCTCGACCACTGCGGATCCTGCAGGTGGCTCGAGCCTTCGAGGAAGAAATGCAGGCCGATCACCACCCGCAAAGCGATCAGTGCAAGGGTTGCCAAGAGCGTCAGCCGCATGAGCACTGCCAGCCGCGCTTGCAGGCTGGCCCACGGAGGATCACGATTGCGCGAACGCAAAAATGAGCGCCGCAAGACACCCCCGCGGCAACTCCCCATCTCCCGGCAGTATGCCATCCGTGCCTTCGCCCGACAACGACACCTCCGCAGCCGAGCTTTCTTCGACCGTTCCCGCCTTCCGAGCCTTCCCCACCACGGACCTTTCCCTTCGATGAGTTCACCACGCATCGTTCTCTGCTATCCGGCCGAACCACACCACATCGCAGCCATTCAGGCCGTCGCGCCTCACGCTGAAATCATCGACGCCGGCCAGGAGCACGTCGCCGAACAACTCCCCTCCGCAGACATTTTTTGTGGTCACCCCAAGGTGCCCGTGCCCTGGGAGGAGGTCGTGCAGCGGGGGCGCCTGCGATGGATTCAATCCTCGGCGGCCGGCCTCGACCACTGTCTTGTGCCGGTGGTTGTCGACTCCTCGATCATCGTGACGAGCGCTTCCGGAGTGCTGGCCGATCAGGTGGCAGAGCATGCCGTGGGCTTGGCGATCGCCTGTACCCGCCGACTGCCTCTTTTCCTCAGCCAGCAGCAGGCCCGCGAGTTCGTCCGCCGACCAACCCGCGACCTCACCGGAGCCACGGTTGGGATCATCGGCTTTGGTGGCGTCGGCCGCCGACTCGCGGAGGTGCTCCGGCCCTTCCGCTGCCGCATCTTGGCGACCGACTACTACCCCGTCGACAAACCCTCTTTCGTCGATCAGTTGCTCCCTCCGGAGAACATTTCGGAGGTGCTCTCCGCGGTAGACGTGCTGTTCTTGACCGCTCCACTCACTCCCCAAACCACAGGGATGATCAACGCGGAGGCACTCGCCCAACTGCGTCCCTCTTCGATCCTGATCAACGTCGCCCGCGGCCGACTGGTCGTCACGGAAGACCTCGTTGACGCTCTGGAGAGGGGGCATCTCGATTCCGCAGCCGTCGACGTGACCGCCGAAGAACCCCCCCACGACGACAGCCCGATCTGGACAGCCCCGCGACTGATCATCACCCCCCACGTTGCGGGCCAGTCAAAGCACCGTATCGATGCGATGACGGAGTTTTTCTGTGAGAATCTGAAGAGGCACTTGGCGGGAGAAGCCCTCGTCAACCTGGTCGACAAACGGCTAGGCTTTCCAGAGCCAACCACGCGCCGCCGAGGATGATGGGGTGAAGGGAATGGGGGTTCCCGCGGGGCGAGTGAAACCCGTCAGCCCACACGCCGCCCGCCCGAGTGAAACGCGGCCCACGCGAACGCAGCAAGGATCCGGGCAGACGCCCGACCGAGAAAGCCCATGACAACCACCATTTTCCAAGAGGGACGCCCCACCGTTTCCGTGGACGGCCAAGCGATCTCTCGGTGCCCAGAGGAGTTGCTCCACCGCTATACGGACCTGATGAACGTCGGCCGTATGAGCTGGACGGAATACCACCACCTCACGCGTCGCTTGGGCGCTGGCGGACAGGGGGTGGTCTTTCTGACAACCAGGCGGGGCACCGACGGCTTCACGCTGCCGGTTGCGGTAAAGATTTTTTCGCCGGAACGCTATGACAGCGAACGGCACTACGAAGAGGGCATGGCTCGCATCGCTTCTGTCGCCTCTCGGGTAGCCCAGATCCAACAGGACAACCTGCTCGATGTCCACAACTTCGTGGAGCAACAGCGGATCCGCTTGATGGAGATGGAGTGGATTGATGGCTACGACCTGTCGAGGCTGTTGGCTCCTGAGACGCTCGACCGCACGCAGGCCTCCGTGTCGCCCGAGCGGTGGACCTACCTCAACAACGTGATCGTGACGGCCGGCCCTCGTCAGTCGCGGCTGAAGCCGGGAATCGCCATCGCCATCGTGCGGGAGTGCCTCGCTGCTCTTGCTGCGTTGCACCGGCAGCAGATCGTGCACAGCGACATCAAGACCTCCAACATCATGGTCAAGCGCACCGGCAACGCGAAGATCATCGACATCGGCTCCGCCACCGCTCTTGAAGACCCACCCGGCCAACGAACCTGCACCCCAGCCTATGCCGCTCCGGAGGTGCTCGAAGGCCGCGAGTGCACCCCCCGATCAGACCTCGCCAGCTTGGGATACGTTCTCGTGGAGATGCTCTCGGGCAGGCCTGCCTTCGCGGGCCTTACCACGTTTCGTGAACTGCTCGAAGCCAAACGCACGCTCGTGCACCGGCTTCCCGAGATTCTGCCGCCGGAGGTGGCGTCGAGCGAACTCCTGCTCAACTTCTGCACCGCGCTCGTCGCGCCCGATCCCTCACGAAGGTTCCCGAGCGCCGAGGCGGCTGACCTTGTGCCTGAGGGGGCTGCAAGTTTTCACCGGCAGTTGATTGTGAGCGGCCTCGCAAGCGAATACGAGAACGAAATCCGCCTGTGGCTCGAAGAACTCGAGTAGAAGGGCCTGCCTCGGCCCGCAGGCACGGGTTGCCTGCCTAAGACGAGTTGCCTGCCTAAGCAAGCCCGCAGGCACGGGTTGCCTGCCTCGGCCCGCAGGCACGGGTTGCCTGCCTAAGCAAGCAGCCGGCAAGCGAGGGTGACGGGACTCGAACCCGCGGCCTCCAACGTGACAGGCTGGCGCTC
>JBMTLP010000415.1:0-3471 GCA_049433245.1 Pirellulales bacterium | reverse complement strand
TCAGTGGACCGCACCACCGACTCAATGCTGACCGTGGGTGCGACTTCGTCGATCGCCACCCAGCACTGTGGGGCATCCCCTGAACGTGGCGGTTGCACCTCGCCTCCCAACGTGGAGAGTTCAAGGCGAAAGCCATGCAACCCGGCGTCGTCCAGGGCCACATCGATCGGACTTGTGCAGTCTGGGTCCACGGCGACTCGCTGCCAGGTCACGCCCCCGTCACGGGTGCTCCAGAGTTCCACCTGGCCAAGACCGGCGGGAGTGGCCTCGGTATCAACGGCATAGTCCCAGGCAAACCTTCGCGAACGTGAGAGCAGCAGCGGCTTGCCGTTGTAGACCCCATCCGCTCCAACGGCACCAGGAGCCACATCGCCGAAGCCAAGCCCAGCTCCGCCTTGGCTCCCAGCTGCCCCATCCGTCTGCCCAAACGCAGTTCCCGGGTCGGCAGGCATGAAAGGCTCCGACATCGGCAGAAGTCCGTCTGGCCTCATTGACGACGGCCGGGATGCCGTGAGAACACTGGCCACGCCACCGTTTCTGATGGGAGGATTCCCATCTGCCGACCAGCCAGCATCGACACCACCTGGCAGCCATGAGGACCCGGCGGTGCCTTCGCTTTCGCCGCGGCCGATGCTGGACGACTGCGCCCCGGCAAAGCCCGGGGGTAGTGACCGCATCGCAGGCGACTGCATCGCCAGGACCGTTGCTGGGGAGGGCCCCTCAGGCTCGGGCGGCGGCGGTGGCTCGCTCCCCGGGAGCGGAGGCGCACCGATCTCGCGCGCGAGTTCATGTTGCGAAACGCCCGGATCACCGCCGCTGAGCGCGTATTGCCGGGTGGTGGTATTCCCCGATTCGTCGCGAATCGTGAGCTGCACCGTCAGGCCCTGTGGATCATCACCGGCCCACCAGAGTTCTTCTCCAACGAGATGGGCAGGGGATTCTCGCGAGAGCATCGCCACGGCGTCGATCGCCTGCCAGTTCGGCTCGGCCGCCGTGCGATACTCCAAACGCAGCGATGTCAGGTCGAGCGTGTCGTCGAAGGCAGCAAATCGGCAGACCACCTCACCGTCCGGGCCAAGCCACACCCGAGCGGCAAGCCGGGGCCCAGACGCGTTAAGGATCACCCGCACGTCCGGCCCAGCACCCCCTCGCTGCCGGCCCGCCGCGTCAATGGATCGCAGTCGAAACCAATACTCACCGTCGGTCGTGGCCCGATAGGTAAACTGACCAACCGCGGGCACAACGTCTTCTACATCGTGCCAGGTGGCCCCCAGGTCGCGTGAGGCCGAAAGAATCACTCGCTGAGGCGCGTCTTCCGCTGAGTTGGGCTCCCCCAAACGGAAGGGAATGGTAACGACTGGATCGCTGGTGCGGATCGGCTCCGGCAACGGGCGACGATCCGGTTCCTGGGCTATCGCGAAGAGCCCGCAGGCCGTCGCGGCGAGCAGCCCCGCGAACACGATCACGGAGAAGTGTCCGCAGCGCGCAGGCCAAGCACCGACCGCCTCACGACCGGCTAGCAATAGTGACGTGCGAGGAATGGGCGCTTCCATGCATCTATGGATCGACATCTGCCCCCATCGGAACGTGGGAAGTTTTTTCCGACAGGCACGATTTTCCGACTTCTCCGGCCTTCCCGGGGTTGCCTAGCCTCCGTCGCACCACGCGCAGATTGCCGCGTTGGACTAAAAGCATGGTTGTCGCCCGCAACAGACAGCGGGCCGGCCCCCCAAACCACGACAGCGCCCGGACTCTAGGCAGGGTAGGTGGTTTTCGCTGGACCACGTCAGCACGCCGCTGCGATACTTCTTTTCATGCCGAAGTAAGGAAGTCGAGCAAGGATTTTTTCGTTTTTACACACCGCTCACCCTGGGTTGAGATGGTTGCCAGGCCCACTGGAACGATGGTTTCGTAGCTTGCAGGAAGCGCCGTGAGTTCATTTCTGATCAGCGTGGTGGCCCTGCTTGTCTTACTCAGTTTGGGGATCGCTATCATCGTCAAGGTTCGTGCCTGGACGAGCGAGTCTTCCGGCAATCCCGATCGTTGGGAGTCGACGCTCGCGGATTACCGGAATCTGCGAAACAAGGGTGTGCTGAGCGAAGAGGAATACCGAAAGATAAGAACACTTGTCGAACCGGGCGACCGCGGATCCGTATCATCGCTGGCAGACGTGTCCTCCGGGGCTCAACTGCAGCAGGGGGAAGCCGGGGCACACCACGACAACGGGGAGCGACCGCGCCTCGAAGCCGATGGTGAACTCGATCAGGACCGCCGTTCATCAGGGGAAGATGCACCGCCGTCATAGCCAAATGGGTGGCGGCAGTGGGTTCAAAGGATCAGGACACGGGAGAAGCGACGCAGATGCCATCTGGTAAAGACGTGAACATCGGCCGCCGCACCAGCGGATCCGGCACGAACAAGAAGAACGCCTTCTGCTCCTTCTGTCGCAAGAGCTACCGTGACGTGGGCCCGCTCGTAGAAGGTCCGGGCGATGTTTACATCTGCGGTGAATGCATTGACCTGTGCCAGTCGATTCTCGACCAAGAAAAACGTCGACGAGGCACCAGCCGGCAACTCTTTACCTCGGTGCCTGCACCACGCGAAATCGTTTCGCACCTCGATGAGTACGTCATCGGCCAGGAACACGCCAAACGCGTCCTCGCGGTCGCGGTACATAACCACTACAAGCGGTTGATGGCAGGCGGCGAGGGCGGCGACGTCGAGTTAGAGAAGTCGAACATCCTCCTCATGGGGCCGACTGGCTCGGGCAAGACACTGCTCGCACGCACCCTGGCCAAGATCCTCAACGTGCCCTTCGCCATCGGCGATGCAACCACCCTCACCGAAGCCGGCTATGTGGGCGAGGACGTGGAGAACCTCCTCCTCAAACTGCTCAACGCAGCTGATTTTGATATCGAAGCAGCCCAACGCGGCGTGCTCTACATCGACGAGATCGACAAGATCGGCAAGACGAGCCAAAACGTCTCGATCACCCGCGACGTTTCGGGCGAAGGTGTGCAACAGGCACTTCTTAAGATGCTCGAAGGAACGGTTGCCAACGTGCCGCCTCAGGGTGGCCGCAAGCACCCCGAACAGCAGTACATTCAGCTCGATACGTCCAACATCCTCTTCATCTGCGGTGGCACGTTTGTCGGCATCGACAAGATCATCGGCAAGCGGCTCGGCAAGCGGACGATCGGCTTCGGCCAACCCAACATGCAGCGTGGCGAGCCAGACATGGCCGAACTGCTGCCGCAGGTCGATGCTGACGACATCCTGGAGTTTGGGCTGATTCCCGAACTCGTCGGCCGACTGCCTGTGCTCTCTTCGCTCAAGCCTCTCAATGAGACAGCTCTCGTGCAGGTGCTCAAGGAACCGAAGAACGCTCTGGTGAAGCAGTACCAGAAGCTGTTCAGCATGGAGAGTTGCAAGCTCGAGTTTACTGACGAGGACCTGGGTGCCATCGCACGC
>JBMTLP010000414.1:0-3484 GCA_049433245.1 Pirellulales bacterium | reverse complement strand
AACGCGGTAAGCATCGTCGGCGATGCCGTCGGCCCCATGTTTTTCCATGGTCTGGGAGCTGGGCAGATGCCCACCGCCTCGGCCGTCGTGGCTGACATCATCGACACGGTGGTTGGCCGGGCCGCGATCACGTTCCGCACCACGGGCGTCCTGTCAGAAGACAATCCGGACCTCACCCTCGGTGGCGACACGCAAGAGCGGCACTTCCTGCGGATCAGCGTTCGCGATCGACCCGGGGTGCTCGCTGCCATCACCGGCATTCTTGGTGACCACGGCATCTCCATCTCATCAATGCTCCAGCGGGCTGGTTCAGGTGCCACCGACGAAGCCGTCTCGCTGGTGATCATGACGCACCGCAGTCCTTCAGTGGCAATGGCAGCGGCGGTACAGACCATCGACAGCCTGCCGACGGCCCTTGCCAAGAGCGTGTGCCTCACCGTGCTCGATCAAAGTCGTCTCGACGACGCCAGCCCTGCCGCGTAGCGGCCCCTTCCTCGCCCCAACCGGCTGATCCCGAGGGGGACCAGCACTGCCCGAACAAGAGCCGCTTGATGAAGTATCTGCTGATCATTCCCGATGGCGCCGCCGACGAACCGCAGGCCAGCCTCAACGGCCACACACCGCTCGAAGCCGCACGCACGCCTGCGATGGATGCCCTCGCCGCCCGCGGCCGAGTCGGTCGTGCCGATCACGTACCGCCAAGCCTGCCTCCTGGCTCCGAAGTGGCCTGCATGAGCCTGCTCGGGTACGACCCGCTCGCCTACTTCACCGGCCGCGCGCCGCTGGAGGCTGCTGCCCAAGGCATCACGCTTGGGCCAGACGATTGGGCGGTGCGTTGCAATCTCGTGACCATCGTGGATCAGGATGGCCAGCAGGTGATGGAAGACTTCACCGCCGGGCACATTTCGAACGACGAGGCCCGCGAACTGCTCACCGCAGTTCAGGCTGGCCTGGCTCAGTGCTTTCCAGAACTTGCCGCGTCCTGGCAGTTTGTGCCGGGCGTGAGTTACCGCAATCTGCTGATTCACCGTGGTCAGGCAGGCGAGGCACCGCCTCTCGGCAACGAACTGCGGAGTGTGCCCCCTCACGACCTAATGGATAAGGCCGTGGCCGACGCCTTCCCGCGAGGCAGAGGCAGCCGACTGCTGACAGAAATCATGGCAGCCAGTGAAGCATGGCTTGCCGGTCATCCGATCAACGTAGCACGACGTGCCGCGGGCAAGCGGCCGGCCACACACGTCTGGCTGTGGGGCGTCGGCAAGGCACCTGCCATGCCCTCGTTCGCGAGCCTTCACGGAGTGTCTGCGACCATGATCACCGCCGTCGACCTGCTGCGTGGGCTGGCGTCGCTCTCGGGCTGGCAGCGGCGCGAAGTGGCAGGGGCCACCGGCTACCTCGACACCGACTACGCCGCCAAAGCACGGGCTGCGATAGAGGAACTCGCTTCCGCCGATCTCGTCTGCGTCCATGTCGAAGCACCGGACGAGGCGAGCCACCAGGGCGACACCGCGGAAAAGGTGACCGCGATTGAGCGAATCGATCAACTCATCGTGGCTCCCTTGGCAAAGCACCTGGCAGGCCTGGGTGAGCACCGCATCCTGATCTGCCCAGACCATCCCACCTTTCTCTCGACCAAAACGCATTCACGTGGCAGCGTGCCCTATCTCATTGCGGGGACGGACATCCCTGCCGATTCGGCAGTCACCTACGGCGAATCGGCGGCGGCGACCGGCAGCCTGACTGATCCCGGCTGGCAACTGATGAACGATTTCCTCAGCACGAGTTCCGCAGGAGACTGACCCCATGGCGCTTGTCGTTCAAAAGTTTGGCGGCACGAGCGTGGCCGATCCAGCCAAGATCATGGCCGCAGCCAAGAAGGCAGTCGCCCGTCATCAGGCCGGCGATCAGGTCGTGATGGTCGTCAGCGCCATGGGCAAGCAGACCGATGCCCTTGTGGAACTGGCTCGCGGCATCACCGCCACGCCGAGTGCGAGGGAAATGGACATGCTGCTGTCCACGGGAGAGCAGGTGACGGTGGCGTTGATGGCGATGGCAGCCCACGCACTGGGCGTGGAAGCCGTCAGTTTGGCGGGGGCCCAGATCGGCATCCGCACCGACAGTTCCCACACCCGCGCCCGCATCCGCTCCATCTCCACCGAAACGATTCGTGGACACCTCGACCGCGGAGCGATCGTGGTCGCTGCTGGTTTTCAAGGGATCGACCAACACGGCAACATCACCACACTCGGACGTGGCGGCTCCGACACCACGGCCGTGGCGCTGGCAGCGGTGCTCGACGCCGATCTGTGTGAGATCTACACCGACGTGGATGGGATCTACACTACCGACCCTCGCATCCTGCCAACTGCATGTCGCCTCCCGTCGATCGCGTACGACGAAATGCTTGAACTGGCGAGCCTCGGGGCAGGTGTCATGCACGCCCGCTCAATCGAGTTTGCCAAGAAGTTTGGGGTGAAGGTCCTCGTTCGCTCGAGTTTCCACGATGGAGCAGGCACACTGATCGCTCCCGATCAACTGGCGGCCCGCCGGGTGGTCTCTGGTGTCGCCCTCGCCAAAGACGAATCTCGACTGACGATCACCGGCGTGCCGGATGAACCTGGTTCGAGCCAGGCGGTGATCTCTGCGCTGACCTCGGCAGGGATCACCGTCGACATGATCGTGCAGAACATCGCTCAGCAAGGTCGAGCAGACATCTCCTGCACGGTCACTGCCAGCGATCTGCCGCAGGCTTTGGAAGTGGCTCGTCGCGTCGCAGGAGAAATCGGTGCCGCCGAGATCTCCTCGCAGGAGGGGCTCGCCAAAGTCTCTGCCGTGGGGGTTGGCATGGAGAGCCAGCAAGGCGTGGCGGGGGCCATGTTTGCTGCGCTTGCGGCCGAGAAGATCAACGTCCACATGATCACGACCAGTGAGATCAAGATCTCCGTGCTCGTGCATCGTGACGATGCCTATCGCGCGGTCACAGCGGTTCATCAAGCCTTCAACCTCGCCGCGGCGGCGTCGGTGGCGGGCCCTGCGATCGATGCAGCGGTCATTGAGAGTGCCACCGTCAGCCCGCTTGAAGTCGTGCAGCGGCTCGAGGGCATGGAAGACCTCGCCATCGAAGATTGCCAACTGGATGAAACCCAGGCACTCGTGACGTTTGTGGACCTCCCCGACACGCCCGGCGTGGCAGCCGAGGTGTTTGGCGAGCTCGGCCGAGCTGGTCTCGTGGTTGACATGATCGTGCAGAGTGAACCACGCGAGGGAAAAGCTGAACTGAGCTTCACCGTCGCCAGCGAAAATCGCGATCTTGCCGCCACGACCGCCCGCACCATCGCGGCATCGCGTGGCGCCCGTGTGGCCGATGTGCCGCATGTGGCGAAGCTTTCGATCACGGGCGTCGGCATTCGCAGCCATTCCGCGATCGCCGATCGACTCTTCCGACCGCTGGCCGAGGCCGGCATCAACATCGACCTTGTGAGCA
>JBMTLP010000413.1:0-3488 GCA_049433245.1 Pirellulales bacterium | reverse complement strand
ATGACTTTATCCACTGGCTGCCAGGCTGCCTGCCGCCAGACGAGGAACGCTCATGCCCCTGCTGCTGACTGCCCGCGCCGATGTCATTGGTCGCGACGTGTTCGGGGTGGATCTCCGTGGCATCACCCCGGACCGCACGGCCCTCGCCCCTGCTGCTGACGTGGCGAAGCTGGAGATTGCGGCCGACGCTCGCCCCTGCCGGATCGGCGACCTGTTTGTGGTCGCAGGGAGCAGCGGCGACGGAGGGATGGTCCTCCGCGGCGACTGCGAGCGGGTGCACCACGTCGCCGCCGGGATGATCTCGGGCCAGGTTCGAGTCGAAGGGAATGTGGGCCGGCACGCGGCAGAATCCATGCGCGGTGGGCGGGTCACGGTGGAGGGCTCGGCTGGGGACTGGCTGGCCTGCGGACTTCAGGGGGGCGTGGTGCACGTTCTCGGCTCGGCCGGCGACAATGCCGCCTCCAACCGGCCGCACGACCCACGCGGCCTTGAGGGAGGCATCGTGCTCGTCGAAGGCTCCGCGGGGCACCTCGCAGGCTCCCGGATGCGGCGTGGGCTGTTGGCGATCGGTGGTGATTGCGGCGAGGCTGCCGGCTATGAGCTGGCGGCGGGCACCGTTGTCGTTGCCGGCCGCGTGGGGCCTCGAGCCGGGGCAGGCATGCAACGCGGCTCCGTCATAGCCCTCGGCCCGCGTCCAGAGATCTGGCCCACGTTTGCTCGCGGCACAGTCTGGCAGCCCCCCATCGTCTCCATGGTGCTGCGGTGGCTGACTCAGCACGGCTGGCAGTCAGCCGGGGGGGCAGCACGAGGCCCCTGGCAGCAATGGCACGGTGACGCCCTCACAGGCGGCCGTGGCGAACTTTTCTGCCTGCCAGATGCCTGAAGCCCCCCCACGCGAGCGGCTCTCGCGACGCGAGTTTTTGGCAGCGTGGGGCTTCCGTCGCCAGCATTGCTAAGGTATTCTTCGTGGCTCGCATGTCGTGCGGCGGCTGAAGAGATCCCGTTGGGTCCCTTCGATTTCCGTGGCAATGGAACATGCAACAACGAACACCTCGTTAGCGATTCGGACTATGCCTACCGTCAATCAGCTCATTCGCACCGGCCGCCACCCGAAGCGAAAGTTTTCCAAGTCTCCCGTGCTGGAACAGTGCCCGCAAAAGCGTGGCGTCTGCCTTCAAGTTCGTACGATGACGCCGAAGAAGCCAAACTCGGCACTTCGGAAGATCGCTCGTGTCAGGCTGTCCAACTCCAAGGAAGTCACGGTCTATATTCCTGGTGAAGGCCACAACCTTCAGGAACACTCGATCATCCTCATCCGTGGTGGCCGTGTTCGCGACCTGCCAGGTGTGCGGTACCACGTGATCCGTGGTGCGCTCGACACCCTCGGCGTATCTGGCCGAAAGCAGTCCCGCAGCCTCTACGGTGCGAAGCGGGGCTAGTTTCCACTTCCACCCTGGCAGCCCCGGGGCCGCCTCCTTCCGTTTTTAGCATTCTCAACCTGATCCAACGATTAAACGTCACGAGACCTGACCGACGATGGGTAAAATCACCGCCAGCCGCGAATCCCTCATCCCCGATCCCAAGTTCGGATCGCTTCTTGCCAGCAAGTTCATCAACTGCTTGATGTACGACGGCAAGAAGAGCGTTGCTCAGCGGGTTTTTTATGATGCGATGGATATCGTGGCGGAGAAGATCTCCGACGTGGAGCCCATCGAGGTCTTCAACCGCGCTCTCGATAACGTCAAGCCAGCGGTAGAAGTGCGAAGCAAGCGAGTTGGTGGTGCGGCCTATCAAGTTCCGATGCAGGTCAACCGCAACCGGCAGCAGTCGCTGGGTATTCGCTGGGTGCTGCAGGCCGTGCGCGACAAGAAGGGGCGTCCAACCCACCAGAAACTCGCCGAAGAGATCATCGCCGCGTACAAGCGGGAAGGTGCTGCGGTCACCAAGCGTGACAACGTGCACCGCATGGCCGACGCAAATAAGGCGTTTGCCCACTTCGCCTGGTAGTTTTCCGCCAGCAAGATCCAACACTCCGAAACGGCTTGAGCACACGGTGGCTCAAGCCGTTTCGCCTTGTAGGGTGGCCACCAATCGCCGACGCCCCCCTTGATTGCGATGCTCGCAGAGGTAGATCCCCTGCCAAGTTCCGAGAACGAGCCGCCCCTCTCGCACAGGTATTGTCAGCGAGCAGCCCACCAGCGTGGCCTTCATGTGGGCAGGGCTGTCGTCAGGCCCCTCGAGTGTGTGCACGTAGGGCAGCTGTTCGGGCACGACATGGCTGAGCGCCATCTCGAGATCCACCGGCACGTCGGGGTCTGCGTTTTCGTTCATCGACAGGCTGGCGGACGTGTGGCACAAAAACAGGTGCAGCAAGCCGACTCGAATCCGCTCGAGATCAGGCAGGCCAGTGAGCACCTCGCGCGTGACGAGGTGAAAGCCTCGCGGCTTCGCCGCCAGGGTCAACTCATGCTGCATCCACATCGAAGCGTCCTCCCAAAAAACATCGCGGCCAGCCATTGGCACGGCCACCGGCTCACCGCACCTGACACTGCCGACAGAAAAAGGTGGATCGCTGCGCCTGCACGATCCGCAGGATCTCCGTGCCGCACACATCGCATGGCTGCCCCGACCGAGCATAAACGCGGTGCCGCGACTGGTAGCGACCAGGCTCATTGAGCGCAGTGCGATACGTGGCATCGGAAAGCGTCGAGCCTTCGAGCTCAATCGCTTCCGCGAGCACCTCCCCCATGACCGCATGCAGCCGCTTCCATCGAGGCCGAGTGAGGCGTTGGCATCGCGTGCGCGGATCAATGCCGGCGCGAAACAGGATCTCCGCTGCGTAGAGGTTGCCAACTCCTGCCAACACCTTCTGATCAAGGAGCGCAACCTTCACTGCCCGCGATGATGCCCCCAGCTTCGCGATCAACGCCTCCACGCTGATCGCCAGCGCATCCGGCCCAAGGCAGGCCTGCCCACACAACCGCTCGAGGCCATCTGCACCGACCAGCCGCAGCGTGCCCAGCCCTCGTCGATCCCAAAACAGCAGGTCGAGTTCGCTACCGTGAGGCCCACCCCCTCGCAGCCGCAGCCGCACATGCTCTTGGGTCGGCGGATCGGCAACGAGCAGCAGGCCGGTCATGCGAGGCTCGACCACCAACCAGTGCACGCCCCCTTCCGCGGCAGAAGTGCGAGGGCTCGCGCCAGCCGAGCTCTTACGAAACCGCAGCGCGAGACGCTTGCCATAGCGATCGACGGCTTCCAACACCGAACCACGAAGTTGCGAAGCAAAGGTTTTCGGCGGCGGCTCGATCAGCAGTGGGCGCAGCCTCCCTCGCGGAATCTCAACGAGGTTCACCCGCATACCAACCGCGGGAGCGATCCCGCGCCGCATTGTCTCCACCTCGGGAAGTTCAGGCATGCCCACCTCCAGAAGCTGCACACACGAGCATCCGGGCGCGCAGCCGGGCGCCCCGAACCGCGCACACAGC
>JBMTLP010000412.1:0-3517 GCA_049433245.1 Pirellulales bacterium | reverse complement strand
GCTGCGGAGGCCGCCAGACACGACGCCGCACATACCAACCCAAGCACAAGTCGCTGTACCATCCCTCTCCCTCCCCAAGATCACCAGCGCAACAGGCCTCGCAAGACCATACCAGCGCTGCGTCTTGCCGACACGTCATCCCCGACACGCGCCCCCTGCAACCTCACGATTGGTGAGCCGCTGCGTCTGAGGATATCTTAGGGCGGCGTCGGGGGGCAGCGAGTGCGAGGCTCGCACGAGGGTGGCAGGGAAATGGCGACCGATGATCGACATGCATTTCAATCACACGCATCACAGCTCCGTTGACACCCTGCCCACGCCGGCCTTGGTCATCGACGGCGAGCGGGTGGTCCACAACATCCATCGTCTTGCCGACTACGGTCGCGAGCACGGCATCGGCATCCGCCCACACACCAAAACCCACAAGTCAATTGAAATCGCGCGACGACAACTGGCCGCAGGAGCAGTCGGCCTCACGGTGGCGAAAGTGGGGGAAGCAGAGGCGTTGCTCCCCGCCTTCGAGCATCAGCCTGCCGATTTCCTGGTTGCCTATCCCACGGTCGACTTCGCGCGGGCAAGCCATGTAGCGGATCTCGCGCAGCGGTGCACCATCCGAGTGGCCATCGACACCCACGCCGCCCTCGCCGCCGTGGCCGGCGCCGCGAGCCGCGCCGGCAGCACCGTGGGAGTCCTCGTCGACCTCGATGTGGGACCACATCGCACTGGCGTGGCAACGGCCGACTCGCTGGTCGACCTTGCGACGGCCGTCGCGCATGCCCCCGGTCTGCGGCTCGACGGGATCTTCTTCTACCCCGGACACATCTGGGACGCTGCCAGCGATCAGAATGAACCACTTCGCCGAGTGGCCGACGCTCTCGCAGAAGCGGTCGACCGCTTCGATCGCCACGGACTCTCGCGGGAAATCGTCTCCGGTGGGTCAACGCCAACCGCGTACCAGTCCCATCTCATTCCCCAAGCCACCGAGATTCGGCCCGGCACAAACGTCTTCAACGACCTCAATACGCTCCGCGGTGGCTACTGTAGCGCGGACGACATCGCCGCCACGATCCTGGCAACCGTCGTCAGCGATGCCGTCGGTGGCCAGGTTGTGCTCGATGCTGGCAGCAAGACACTCACCAGCGATCGATGCGTGCCATCGCCAGACAGCGGATACGGCCTGCTTCCCGACTACCCCGAGGCCGTGATAGCGAAACTCACCGAAGAGCATGCCCAGGTCGACATCACCCGCTGCCCGAAGCCGCCTTCGGTCGGAGAGCGGGTGACGATCATCCCGAACCACATCTGCCCCTGCGTCAACCTGCAGCAGGTGACCTGGTGGAAAGAGGGGGACGGGTCGTTGCGACCCGTCGTCGTCGATGCCCGCGGCAGGCTTTCGTAGCTCAGCCGCTGCCGTTCTCCGCACGCGCCCACTCCACCAACTACTTCTGGCCCTGGCCCATTTGGAACGCCGGTTTGCCATCGAAGTAGTACAGGCCTTCGGTCTTGATGAACTCCACCCCAGATTTGGCCACGCGGTCGAGCAAGGCGGCCACCTCGGTGTGCGGGAGCGCCGCACCATTCTCGGGGTCGTCGATGTGGAAGCGGCAACGCCAATGATCGCACAGCAGCGTCTGCGAGAAGCCTTCGGGCCAAACGGTCATCCCGCGGCTGGAGATCATCCGCAACTTGAGGCCGTTTGCATCGCACGCCTGCAACGCCTTGGCGACTTCGTCGGTGCTGCCGACATGCTCGCAAAACACGTCCACGCCAACGAGTTTCCGGACCACATTGGGGCGGGTGTAGGGCGGGTTCGTGTCGATCCGCTTTTCCTGCCGGGCGTAGTGCACCACCGGCAACGTCTGGGGCTTCTGCCCCATGCGGGCCACTACTGCCTGAGCAAACTCCTTTGTGCCAACCTTCTCCTTGCTGACATCGTCCTTGAAGATGTCGTAGGTATGGATTCCATCTTCGATCGTCTTCAGCCAGGCGTTATGGGCACGTTCTGCCACTTCAACCTGGTTGATGTGCAAGAGCATCATGATCGAGCCGAGGAAGAGGCCCGACGGATTGGCCAGATTCTGGCCAGCGCGGCGGGGTGCGGAGCCATGGATCGCCTCGAACATCGCATGCTCGGGGCCGATGTTGGCAGAGCCGGCAAGGCCCACCGAGCCAGCGATCTGAGCAGCCACGTCGCTCAAGATGTCGCCGTAGAGGTTCGGCATCACCACCACGTCAAAGCTTTCGGGCGTATCGGCAAGTTTCGCCGCACCGATGTCGACGATCCAGTGCTCGTTCTCGATGTCGGTGTATTCCCCTGCGATCTCGTCGAAGATCTTGTGGAACAGGCCATCCGTGATCTTCATGATGTTGTCTTTGGTGAAGCACGTCACCTTTTTGCGGTTGTTCGCCCGGGCGTATTCAAACGCGTACCGCACGATCCGCTCCGTGCCTTGCCGCGTGATCAGTTTCAGGCACTGCGTGACGTCAACCGTCTGCTGGTGCTCGATACCGGCGTAGAGGTCCTCCTCGTTCTCGCGAACGATGACGACGTCCATTTTGGGGTGCTTCGTCCTGACGAACGGATGGTAGGACACGCACGGCCGCACATTGGCGTAGAGACCGAGCGCCTTCCGCGTGGTGACGTTGAGGCTCTTGTAGCCGCCACCCTGCGGCGTGGTGATCGGGGCTTTGAGAAACACTTTCGTGCGAAGAATCGAGTCGAACGACTCTTTGGCGATGCCCGCCGAGTTGCCCTTGAGGTATTCCTGCTCGCCAATCGAGATCTCCTCGATGTCGAGGGCGGCGCCAGCTTCCTTCAGGATGTGAAGGGTGGCGTCCATGATTTCGGGGCCGATGCCGTCCCCCTTGGCGACGGTGATGCTCGTGGCTTGGCTCATCTTTGTCCGTTCCTATGAAAAGCTGGCTGATTTCGCTTCCTTACGAAGTCGTAAGGATAGGGCACTTGTTCGCTTTGGAACACCCTACGCCAGATTTCGCGGTCCCCACGATGCTGCAGCGTGAGCCTCCTTGGCAGGCCGGCCCCTCCGGGAAGGCTGTGTGCCGGAGAGGCTGCCGGTGCCAGTCGAGCGACGTAGCAAACGGAGCGAAGCCACGCAGGCGAAGCGAGGTTTGATCAGACCGAAAAAAGCCCCCGACGGACCAGAAAAACATCAAACGCCTTCCGAGATCGGTCACTGGTTCCTTCAACACCTGCTCGGGGTGGGAACTTTGCTCTGATTGCTGTTTCCGCGCTGATGAGGGCTGTCGCATCAGCCTCGGCGGCCGACGCGCGGCTGGAGCCGCTGAAGGATCTGCCCGGCTTCTTCGTCACCGGCAATCTCTACACGCCGAGGCAGATCGCCGGGAAAGCACCCGGCGTGTTGATATCCCAAGGTCACGACAACGACGCCCGGCTTTCGATCTTTCCCGGAGCCAGTGTTCGCCGCGAGATTGCCGAAGGGCGGGAACGTTTTGGGTGAGCCACTCCAGCTCGCAGCAGTTCTCCCGCGAACCGCTC
>JBMTLP010000411.1:0-3446 GCA_049433245.1 Pirellulales bacterium | reverse complement strand
TCGAATCCCGTCAGCCACCCTTCTTCTTGCCTGCCCTTGCCCCCTCCGTCGGGCTGTGCCGCTGGGCGTGTTAGTTGGCTCTTTTTTTGGCCCATCAGGGGTTTTTATGGGCTGATCGAAGGAAACCGCGATGCGCCATCGTGGCTGCGCTCCGTTTCCTGGGCCGCTCGATTGGCACGGGCACCCCTCTCCGGCCCTCCGAGTTCCCGGAAGGACCCTTTATCCAGCAGGCCGCCGTTCTTGACGCTCAGCCAGACGAGCGGCGCGACTTCGAGGCCATGTAGAGGGTGTTCATCATGTCGTAGGCGGTCACTTCGTGGAGAAGTTCAGTGACCTTGGCATGTGCCTCCGCCGAGAGCAGCGGTTCCACCTGCTTCATGATGTCGACGACCCGCCTCTCTTGGGCTTCGAGTTCGGCAAGATCGACCTGCCCATCCGCGACCGCCTCCAAAAACGAGGTCAGCTTGCGGGCGTGTTCTGCCAGGATGGGGGATTCCGCGCGTTCGTCGAACCACGGGGCAGCAGCGGTGTGCGACATCGTCAAAACCTTGTGGGGCGGGTGCACTCGGGAGGCAGGCGATCAGTCGAGCCAGTCGTTTTCGGCGAGCCGCTCGGGAGCGTAGGTCTCGGTGACGTAACTAATGTCTTTTGAAATCAGGGCTTCCACTTCGAGTTTGAAGCCGTTGGATAGCATCTGACTGATCTCTTTCTGCCAGCCCTTCTTGTTGACGAACCAAGGATACGCAGCGATCTGCTTCGCTCGCTTAACATCAGAATCAGACAGCGCAATCTGCACGCTCGGCGAAAGCTTGCACCGCTCGTAGTCGATGCTCCGCAGGCCGAGAAACTTTGCTTCGGGAATCGCCATCCGCTTCGACTCGTAGGCGAGGTTGATCGAACCCTGCTTGAGGACAGAGTAGATGTAGTACCCCCAGGGGTCGTTGTCGAGGAGGCAGTAGACGGGCAACTTCAGTTCATGGTGCAGTCGATTGAGCAATCGCCGCACGCCCCGTGGAGGCTGTCCGCCGCCGTGAGTGAGGAGACAGCCGTGCTTCCTCCAGAATTTGTCTTCGTTGAAGCGTCGCCAGACGGTGTCTTTTTCCACGTGCAGGATGAAACTCGCCTCGCACTTCTTGAACTTGATCACGTCGGCTTCAACGATCGACGGGATGCTGTAGCCGCCCGAACCCATGCGTGCGCAGTCGATTTCGTCACCGGAATCTTCCAGCACGATCGGGCCGACCATGCCGCCGCGATTGCTCGCATAGACGTGCAACTCCTCCCGCAAACTCTCGAGCGTGACCTCCAGGTCCTCAATCATTGGGTCGCACTCGTCCTGCGTGGCGAAAGTTTCCTCGCGTGTGCCTTCGATCGTGTGCTTGAGGAGGTAGTAGAGACCTCGGATGCTGGTGGTCTTTTGCTGTTCGATGAGCTGCTTACAGCCGCTCGCCACAAGCAGAGTCTGCATGTAACTCTTCGCCTGGGAAAGGTTGAAGAGTTGGCGGCAGTTTTTCTGCGAGCCCATCTCGATGATCCGCTTGGCCTTGTTGAAGCGGACGTTGGAGAGACTCCGGGTGGGGATGTCGAGATGCGGATCCCGCCGCTTGGCTGCGGCAGAAACAACGCCGTCAGCGAGGCCGACGATGAGGTTTCGCGTTTTCTCGTCGACCGGCGGCAGCTTTGGCCGTGCTGGCTTGCCTTTGGTTGACTCAGAACGCTTTGATCCGGCGGGCATCTGGGATAATCTCCTGGAGGTTCGGCGACCGGTGTCGCTGCAAACAGCCTACTTTCGCCACCCTCGCGGATACACCACCACCATGATCAAAACCGGAATCGCCTACCTTCTGATGGCGCTGGTGATGTCTTTGGGCGTTCTGCTGGTGGGGCGATCCAACGGTCGGCTGGCCCCGGGCGAGCAGCGGCCGAAGAAGAAATAACCCCTTTTGCTGCCGCAGCCAATCGACTGGGAGCCTCGGTAGGTCCGCTCAGTGCCGTGCGTGCTGCACGTGGCTGGTTCCAGCGACCTCAGCGAGGGCTGGCAAAGGCGGCTCCTGGCGCAACACGCCACTAGCAACGTACGTCGTCGGCTCGGCCCACCGCGTTGATCCGCCGCAAAAACCTCGGAGCCTGCAGGCCGTTGTCGGCTTCCTGCTGCTTGTGGTCGGACGTGTCGGCTGCTGCTGCCGGCTGCGGCAGTTTAAAGAATTCGGCGATCCGCCCCACCACAGTTCGCTGTTCATCGAGCGTCAGTTCTGGGTAGATCGGCAGGGCCAGCGTTTCGCGTGCTGCCTGCTCGGTCACCGGGAGGCTCCCTTCCTCGCAGCCGATGTAGCGGAAGCACTGCTGCATGTGGAGCGGAACCGGGTAGTAGATTTCTGAAGCCACGCCACGTTCGCGGAGGTGCTTTCGTAGGGCATCGCGATGACCGCCTGACACGCGAATCACAAACTGATTCCAGACGTGGCGGCCTCGTGGTTCGTCGCTGGGAACGCCGATGTGCCCGATCAGCCCGGCCTGGGTAAACAGTTCGACGTAGCGGGCCGCATTCGCCTGCCGCAGGCTGGTCCAGGAATCGAGGTGAGGCAGTTTGACCCTCAGTACCGCCGCCTGGATCGAATCGAGTCGGCTGTTGATGCCGATCACCTGGTGGTAGTACCGCGGCTCCATGCCGTGCACGCGGAGCAGTCGGAGGCGTTCGGCGAGATCGTCTCGGGTGCTGGTCACGAACCCACCGTCGCCAAAACCGCCGAGATTCTTTGTGGGATAGAAACTGAAGCAGCCAATGTCACCCAGGCCACCCGTGCAGCGGCCGTGCCACGTGGAGAGGATGGACTGAGCGGCGTCTTCGATGACGGGAATCCCGGCGTGTTCGGCGATTGGGAGGATCGCGTCCATGTCGGCGGTTCTGCCGAAGAGGTGCACGGGAATGATGGCTCGACTACGTGGAGTGATCTTTCGCAGGAGGTCGGTCGGGTCGAGCAGGAAGGTCTCCGGGTCGATATCGACGAAGACCGGCGTGGCTCCAAGCCGAGTGACTGCGCTCGCGGTCGCAAAAAACGTGTAGCTCGGCAGGAGCACTTCGTCACCCGCTTCGATATCGACGGCCATCAGGGCCAGCAGCAGCGCATCGCTCCCCGAAGCACACCCAATGGCGTGGGGAACGCCAAGCATGCGGGCGAGTTCGCTCTCGAGTTCCTCGACATCCGGGCCGAGCACAAAACGCCCCGAGTCGCAGACCCTCCGGATCGCGGAGAGCAGTTCGTCTTGGAGAGATGCGTACTGGCGATCGAGAGCCAGGAGGCCAACGGAAGGTAGCAGTTCGGCTTGAGGTGCGTTTGAACCATCGAGCGTTGTGCGAATCATAGAAGCGACTACTCCGTGAGCTCTGAGCCGGCACCGGGGACAAGATGTCCCGGAAACGACCATCGCATGGCCTGTCCGAGATC
>JBMTLP010000410.1:0-3530 GCA_049433245.1 Pirellulales bacterium | reverse complement strand
GCCGCTCGATTGGCAGGAGCAGCCTCTCCGACCCACAGAGTTCCCGGAAGGACCGCCTGCAGCCTGTCAACGCTGCGGGCTTAGATGTAGTACATCGCCTCGTCAGTGACTTCGACCTGGGAGGCGAGGGTTGCGAGATCGAGACTCTCGAGGGCCTCGTATTCTCGCCGCGCGACTCCCTGCCAGGCATCGAGGAGTACCTGACTGGCCCGCGAGAGCGGGGCATCCTGCCCGAGCGACGTCGACACATCGCGTGGTCCGTCGAAGACGTCATGGATATCCGCAAGTGTGATCGACGACGCATCGCGGGCGAGCCGGTAGCCACCGAAGGCTCCGCGTGTACTTGTGACGAGCCCTGCCGCTTTGAGCTGAAGCAGAATATGAACGAGGAAGCGGGAGGGAACGCCCTGGGCTTCGGCAATTTCACGCAGGCGAGCCGGCTGCTCGTCATCTTGACGCCGAGCCAACTCCAGCATGGCAAGGCTCGCGTATTCGGTCTTTGCTGAGAGTCGCACCCCTCAGCCCTCCCGCGAGTGAAGCCCGCACTCTGTTTTGCCCGAACCGCTCCATCGCCCGGCCCGCTCATCTTCACCTTCAAGCACAGCCCGCGTGCAGGGAGCGCATCCGATGCTCACATAGCCGGCATCGTGCAGCGGGTTGTAGGGAACGTCATATCGCAGAATGGCATCCCAGACTTTGGCCTTGGTCCAGTTGGCGAGCGGTGAAATTTTCACCACACCAAACTTGGCATCCCAGCCAACGATCGGGGACGCCGACCGATCTTGGCTCTGGTCACGCCGGATGCCGCTCATCCAGGCATCGAAGCGATCAAGCACACGTCGGATCACAGCGAGTTTTCGGTCGCCACAGCAACGAGTGGGATCGGTGCGGTACACCGGACCTCCGTGGAGCCGCTCATACTCAGCCACCGTCGTCTCGGGTCGCTCGCAGACCACCTCGAGACCGTATCGCTGGGCGATCCGATCGCGAAGCTCAAGCGTCTCCTTGAACTGATAGCCGGTGTCGAGGTTAAAGACGAAGGTGGTGGGGGCCACTTCAGCGATCCAGTGCAGGATCAGGCAGCCCTCGGGCCCGAAGGCCGTCGCCATGGTCAGTTTGTCGCCAAACCGCTCGGCAGCCCAGCGAATCACGTCGCGCGGCTCCTCGGATTCCAACCGCGCATTCGCCTCGGCGAGTTCGTGAGCAAAGCATTCTGGGGCGGTGGTGGCGGTCATGTCCGAATGTTTATAAAGTTTGCCAACAAAATCAACTTTTGCGGTTCTTCTTTAAGATCGGATGTCGAGCCGGCCGTCGTCAGAACTTCCAGACCAACCGGAGCATCCCGCGCAGTCTTCCTGGGTTCAGGCCGACGGCGCTGGCAATGGCGGGTGAGATCGCCCACCCAGTTGACGCCAGCCACCACGGGGGTAGTGTGCAGCCCACACACAGGGGAGAAGCGAACATGACACGGAAAGTGGCACTCGCGGTCGATTTGGGGGCCTCGGGCGGACGCGTGGTCTCGGGAGCCTTCGACGGCCGCCTGCTTGAGCTCGAGGAAATTCATCGCTTCGAAAACGCGCCCGTGATGATGGGCGGACAACTCGTCTGGGACCTCGTCCGTCTCTGGCAGGAGGTGGTGATCGGGCTCCGGGCCGCCGGAAAGCGGTACGGCAAGAGCGTGTCGACGATCGGCGTCGACACCTGGGGTGTCGATTTCGCTTTCCTCGGGGCCGACAACAGCCTGCTCGCCAACCCCGTCTGCTACCGCGACGCCCGCACCCGCGGGATGCTGGCTGCCGCATGCGAAATCGTGCCCCGCGACGAAATCTTCGCTGCCACGGGTTTGCAGTTCATGGAGATCAACTCGCTCTACCAGTTCTTCGCCCTCGTGCAGCAAAAATCCAGCGTCCTCGCGGCCTCCGAGCGGATGCTGATGATCCCCGACATCTTCCACTGGCTGCTGACTGGCACGCTCTCCAACGAGCGGACCAACGCCTCCACAACCCAGTGCTTCGACCCGCAAACCGGCGACTGGGCCTTCGACCTCCTCGATCGGCTCCAGATTCCACGGAGAGTGTTTGGGCCGGTCGTTGATCCCGGCACCGACCTCGGCACCCTGCGGCCCGAGGTCGCTGAAGAAACAGGGCTGTCAGACGTCCACGTGGTACTCCCCGGAACGCACGACACGGCCAGCGCAGTGGCTGCGGTGCCGGCAACCGCACCGCCGTCGTCTCGCCCTGACTGGTGCTATATCAGCCTCGGTACCTGGGCCCTCGTGGGAGCCGAGCTCGACAGGCCGCTGGTCACAGCCGAATGCCTGGCCCACAACTTCACCAACGAAGCCGGTGTATCCGACACAACCCGACTGCTGAAGAACATCTGCGGCCTGTGGCTCGTGCAGCAATGCCGCGCCGGCTGGCAGCGAGCGGGCAAAGACTGGAGCTGGGACCAGCTCACGAGGCTGGCCGCCGAGGCCCCGCCGCTGGTCACGCTCATCGACCCCAATCATCCATCACTCGTGGCACCGGCTGACATGCCCGAGGCGATCCGACAGCTGGCGAAGGCGAGCGGTGAGCCGGTCCCGGAGACCACCGGCAGCGTGGTGCGAGCTGCGCTCGAGAGCCTTGCTGCGGCCTGCCGTCGCACGGTGCGAGAACTGGAGGAGTTGCTTGGCCGCGAGCTCGCCACGATTCACGTGGTCGGAGGAGGGGTGCAAAACGCTCTGCTGTGCCAGATGATCGCCGATGCCTGCGGCCGCGAGGTCGTCGCTGGCCCCGTGGAGGCCACCGCTATCGGCAATCTCCTCGTGCAGCTCACCGCGAGCGGCAACGCGGTTGACTTGCGAGCCATCCGCGACGTCGTTCGCAACAGTTTCGACCTCGCCCGCTACCAGCCCCAAAACACCTCGGCCTGGGACACCCGCCTTGGCTCACCTCACGCCGCCTGAAGTTGACCAGCGGGCCGCTTGACGAGTTTGCCGTGCTCAACGGTCACGATCGAATCCGCCAAGGCAAGGGTGCTCGCTCGGTGGGTGATCATGATCACGGTACGGTTTTCCACGTACTGTGCGAGGGCCTCGTGGATCAGCCGTTCGCTTTCGACGTCGATCTGGCTCGTGGCTTCGTCAAGCACGAGGATCTCCGCATCTCGGAGAAACGCTCGCGCGAGGGCGATCCGCTGTCGCTGACCACCGGAGAGCCGGTAACCGCTGGGCCCAACCATCGTCTTGTAGCCCTGCGGGAAGTTGGAGATGAACTCGTGGGCGTGAGCCTTGCGGGCGGCCTCTTCGATTTCCTCCGGCGTTGCCTCCCAGCGACCGTAGCGGATGTTGTATTCGATGGTTTCGTTGAAGAGTTCGGTCTGCTGCGTGACCATCGCGATCCGACGTCGCAGGTCGTACAGCGAGAGTTCCGTGAGGGGGACGCCGTCGAGCAGGACATGTCCCTTGGTGGGATCATAGAAGCGGCAGATGAGGTTGATCAGCGTGCTCTTGCCGCCACCGTTGGGCCCCACGATCGCCACACGTTCGC
>JBMTLP010000409.1:0-3542 GCA_049433245.1 Pirellulales bacterium | reverse complement strand
ACAGATAGTGCAAGGAGGACGCCATGACCCTCTCTGAGTTCGTTGCCACGAAGCGTTGGGCGGACGACATTTCTGCTGCGATCGGGATGGAAGGGATCGTCCCCAACTGGCCCGGTTATGTGTATGAGTGTGACGGGCTCGCCTGGATCGCACTGACCGATGCCGATGGGGAATACACCGCTGAACTCTTCGGCGGTGGACAGTGTCACGGCACCCTTGATGAGTGCGAAGAAGCCGTGTTCGCTTCGATGGTGGCGTTTCGTGAGGATCTCGAAAGTTGGGATCGCGTCGTCCAAGGTCGACCGCGGTTGCTCACCGAGTCGGGCATCTTCTCGGACCAGTCCTTCCGCTGGGCCGGCTGAGTCACTCTTCGGCGGGCAGCTTGAAGCGGTAGGTTTGACCGTCGCGAGTTCGGTATCGCACCTCGTCGCCAGGTTGATACTTCAGCCGAAACCACGTGATGAGTTCGCGAGTAGCGAGGTCGTCGTCCATTTCGTCGATAGCCACGATCTCCATGTTGGGGCGGAGCCCTGTGGAAAACACCGGTCGTTCGCTGGGGTTTGGTCCCATCCAGGGCTTGATGGAGAGGCCTTGTCCTTTGCCGGCCTGCGGACCATTCAGCGGGAAGAACCCCATGCCAGGCCCGTACACGCCGTCATACACCGTTTTCCGCCAGGCGTTGTTGGTCTCACGCCATCCAGAACGCACCTCAAGGCTGCCAAACGCGACCTCGTCGCCGCGACGCCAAGCGATGGCGATTGCGTCGTTCCCCTGAGCTGCACGGTGCAGCACGCCGCGGAAATCCGCCTGCCCAAAGAGACGAGTGCCTTCCGCCATGCCGAGGCGGTCACCCACCCGCAGGCCAGCCTTCGCAGCGGGGCTTCCCTGCTCAACGGCTTTCACGAGCAAGCCGTCGTCGCGGTCAAGCAGGAGGCCCACGTTCTCCGGTAACGGCCAGCGACCCATAAAACTCTCCACCGTGAAACTGCCATCTTCCAGCGACTCCATGGTGAGCATGTCGCCAACCTGGTGGCAGTGCAGGCAACTGCCGTATTCGCCATGCGGCTTTTCCAGTTCAGGCCGCTTCTTAAGCAGCAGCGCATAGCCTTTGGAGTCGCGGGGACCATGCTCAACCAGAGACGATGCTCCCATGGGATAGTCGATATCCCAGCTGCTTCGGCGAGGGTCGGCATGGTGAGCCAACACCCGTCGCAGAGTGTTTTCGAAGGCGGCCTCACTGATCCGCGTGTTTTCCGACACATGGTCCTTGCCGCCGAAGACCGCGTAGAGATCTCCATCCGGCGAGAGGCAATACGCCCACCAGGAGAGGTCGAGATCTTGGTGGGTGCGGTACGGAAAAAACCGCTCATCGAGTTGCGACGCGTCGGTCAGACGCACGGTCACGAAACGCCGTAGCAACGGGTTGAGCGAATCGCTGCCATCAAGTATTTCCTTGTCGAACTCAGCACACTGCTTGCAGGGCAGGCACCGCCAAGTCACGAGCAGGGGCTGCCCGGAGCCCTGAGCTTCGGCCAGCGCGAGATCAAAGTTGTCCCGCCAGCGGACCTCACCGGCGGGATTCGGGTCTGCCGGGATCGCTGCCGGGCGGCTACCCAAAATCGACCGCCACAGCTGCTCAGCCTCTGTGTCGGCAGCCTGTGCAGGGTGAGCGGCGAGGCATGCCACGGCAGCCCAAACGACCACGATCGGCAGCACTACCCCACCACCTTGCTTTGCAAACGCTTCGCAATCTCGCATCATCATGCTCCCAACAACACCACTCCACACTTCCTGGGTCCACTCTTTTTATCCGTTGGTGTGGGCCAAGGCGACTCTCGTGCTGTGGGCGATCACCCCCGCCTCATCGGTGGCCAGCACCCACGCCGCCACCCCGCTTGCGGCGGTGCTGATCCGCGGTCCGTGTGTTTGATTCGCGGCGTGATCAAGGTCGAGCCCAAGCCACGCCAGTCCGCGACAAATCCGCTCTCGAACCGCAACAGCCCGCTCTCCGATACCAGCGGTAAACACGATCGCGTCGAGCCCGCCAAGGGAGGCCGCCAGCGAACCGACCGCAGCGACTGCCCGGTAACAAAAAAGTTCCACCGCCTCGCGGGCTGCCAGTTGATCGCTTTCCAGCAACTCCCGCATATCGCCGCTGATGCCCGATACGCCGAGCAGCCCAGACTCTCGCGAGAGCAGCCTGCCAATCTCCGCGGCCGACAAGCCGTAGCCTTCCGCGAGGTGCAGCACGACGCCCGGATCAAGACTGCCACAGCGGGTCGACATCAACAGCCCGTCGAGCGGCGTGAAGCCCATCGTCGTGGCCACACTGCGGCCATCGAGTACAGCGGCCATGCTCGCCCCGGCCCCGAGATGCGCGATCACAAGCCGCCGCGGGAGGCCACCGCTGGCTGCGGGCAACTGCTCAACGATTGACTGATACGAGAGACCATGAAAGCCATACCGTTCGATGCCGCAGTCATGCCACACGCGAGGCAACCCACAGCGTCTGGCCACATCTGGGCAGGTACGGTGAAACGCCGTATCGAAGCAGGCGATCTGCGGCACGTGAGGGAGTCGTTTGGTGGCGGCCCGAATGCCGGCGAGACCATGGGGTTGATGCAGTGGCGCCAAGGGAGTGAGCCCCTCAATCACTGCGAGCACCTCCGGAGTGATCTGCACCGGCGCGGAGAACGTGCGGCCACCATGCACGACGCGATGCCCCACTGCAGCGATGGCTGATGGGCCGGAACGGTTGCAGAGCCAATCGAGCAACCTCTCCAAGGCTTGCAGCCAGCGATCGCCAGACGTTGCCGGCAGCACCTCCGTGCGGAGGTCTGCTCCAGACTCGTCGCCTGCCGCGGCAAAGGAGAGCGTGGTCTCCCCCGCACGCAGATCCGCTTGCGCCATAAGCGGAGGCGCCTCCCCGCGATCAATCGCCCCCTTGATGCTGCTTGAGCCAGCGTTGAGTACCAAGACAGGTGCTTGGAGCCCGCTCATGCGTGCACCGCAGTGGCAGACAACTCCTGGTACCTGCGGAAGAGCGAGGCTACGCCGCAGGAGAGCACTCTCGACTCGAGCGAGTCGGACCGACTCGAGAGGATCACGGGCACGCGGGCACCGAGCACCACGCCACCGGCAACCGCCGACGCAAAATACTCCAACTGCTTGGCGAGAATGTTGCCACTTTCGAGGTCAGGCGTCACGAGAATGTCAGCCCTGCCAGCCACTTCAGACACGATCCCCTTGGTACGGGCCGCCTCCACCGAAATCGCGTTGTCGAACGCAAGTGGCCCGTCCAGCACAGCCCCACGGATCTGGCCGCGATCGGCCATCTTGCACAGAGCCGCGGCATCGATCGTGGAGCGAAGTTTCGAGGTCACCGTTTCCACAGCAGACAGCAAGGCCACCCTTGGCCGCGGGATGCCAATCGCGTGTGCCAGGTCGATCGCGTTCTGCACGATATCGACCTTCTCTTCCAGGCACGGCTCGATGTTGACCGCCGCATCGGTCACGAGCAGGAGCCGTTCGTAACTCGGCAC
>JBMTLP010000408.1:0-3553 GCA_049433245.1 Pirellulales bacterium | reverse complement strand
ACACACGGGGTTGCGAATCCCGGCGAACAGATCCTTGACGAGGTTTGCTCCAAGGATCGCGTCCTCCGTGCGATTGTCCGCGAAGCGCTCGCCTGCGCGATACACGGCCCGTTTGGCCCTGTGGAGCCATCACTCCCAAGCCTCGCGTCCCGCAGTAAGGGGATTACCCACCTCAACCTGACAAGATACGCTTGATTGAAGGGGTTGGATGCCAGACATGCGACCGAACGCCGACGAGCCTGAGCCCGACCGTTCGCTGCGGTTATCGCAGCGGGTGCTTCCCGTTTCGGCATCGCATGGCAGTGATTCCACGGTCCCAGACCGAGAGACATACGAATCCGTCAGCAAACTCTCCCAGCAGTCGCTCACGTTTGGCCTGTCGGAAGCGGCCGCAAACGCTCCAGATCCGTTGATAGGCGTGACAGTTGGCGGTGTCACCATTGACCGGCTTCTCGCCGAAGGTGGCATGGGCCGTGTGTATCTAGGCACACAGCAGCGGCCATCGCGGACGGTCGCTATCAAGTTCATGCGGCACGGCCGTTCGGCAGCCTCCCTGGAGCGTTTTCGGCGTGAGGCTGAAGTGCTCGGTCGGCTCTCACATCCGGGTGTGGCCCGCGTGTTTTTTACCGGAAGCTTCCGCGTGGGGTTGGACGAAGTGCCCTTCTCCGTGATGGAGTATGTGCCGAACGCCGACACCCTCGCTCGCTTCTGCAACCAGCATGCGGTCTCAGTCTTAGGACGGCTGCATCTTTTCCTTCAGGCGTGTGATGCCGTCGCCTATGGCCACTCCCAAGGGGTTGTGCACCGGGATCTCAAGCCAGGCAACATTCTGGTCACCAAGGACGGAAGCCCGACCGAACCTCGGGTGACTGTTATCGACTTCGGTATCGCCAAGATGCTCGGCACGGACCTCGACGAGGCTGTCACCGCCACAGGAGAGTTTCTTGGTACTCGGCAGTACATGAGCCCTGAGCAGCTTTCCGGAAGCCACGAGTTGGTCGATGCTCGCACTGACGTCTATGCGCTCGGTGTGCTGCTTCATGAACTGCTCACCGGGAAACTTCCGCACGACCTCGCCGGACGGTCGCTCGCCGAAACACTCAGGATCGTCAGCCGCACCAGACCGCGCAACCTCAACGTCGACGAAAACGGCGAACCGTACCCACACCAGCGGGGCCTTCGCCGGATCGCCGATCGCTGCCTTGCGAAGCAGCCAGCAGATCGTTACGCAACCGCCGCAGAAGTCGCAGACGACATCCGACGGCTTCTCGCAGGGACCAGTCTGCCGAAACGGCCAGCACCGCGGAGTTCGGCTGCCGCGCTGATCGCGATAGCGATAGCGATGAGCTGCATTGCCGTTGGGCTGTACCTTCTGCCGAGTCTTAGGAAAGCGGACTTTGCTGCATCGGATGCCACCCCACCTGCAGCCCTCACTGCAAAGTTCACCGACATGCCCGCCCAGCGATCCTCCCCGATGGAATGGGTGATGGTGTCGTTTTCTTCGGAGGTGGACAACTTACATGTCGAGGATTTTCGGCTCACGCACGACGGCGTTGCGGTCCCGCTCACCCACGTCGTTTTGAAACGGGACAATCCAAAAGAGTGGAGGCTCGAAGGCCTCACAGCGATCAACGAACAGGAGGGTGACTACGTCCTTACGCTCCTTGGTGGCGACGACTCTCCCAAAGATACCGCAGGACGCATGCTTCCCCGGCCGCTTCGCGTCTCATGGACCATGCCGCCATACCACGTCTGGAAACTCACGCCATTGTCCGACAGCTGGAAAGAGTACCTAGTGTCGATGGACGGAATGGCTCGTTACACGGAGAAAGATGCCGGCAGCGATTCCTTTTTCAAGCCGACCGTCAGTGGTCAAGAAGGCTCGATGGTCTTCCGCTTCCAATCACCATTTCCTGTTCAGTTTGCCGAGTTGTCTGCTTCCACAATTGTTTGGACAACAGGCGATCCATTTCCCTACGATCCCGGCGCTCGTGCGTCACTTGATGTGTCTGCCGATGGAGTGGATTGGACTGAGGTCGACACTCGTGAAGCGGGACAGGGCGGACGTTTTTTTTCGCCGGTCGATATCAGTGCAGTCGTCGCCGGGAGCACGGAAGTCTGGGTTCGAGCACGGCTTGTGGGAACGGTGGAGTGGCCGATCGATGGCCTCATCCACAGCCAGTTCCTGAGAACGAACAAAAAAAACTTTGATGAAGGTCGGCATCCGTTTGTTCTCCAGGTCTCGTCAGAACCGCGAGTTCGCTCGAGCAGGAAAACACTTCAGACTGCTGCGGGTCCGCTCGGTGATCCCCCAATAATGGAGTCCACGTCGTTGGAGATGGGCGTGCCGCCCTCAGGGAAGGACTGGGCCGGTCTTTCAACACCAAATACCGTCATCGGTCAGGTCTCCTCGCTGGCTTCGGCTGGACGGGTGGTCTTGTCGCCAGATGGGAGCAAGGCAGTCGTCAACGCTGAGGTTGGCCAGCTGTGTATCCTCGATATCCAGACGCCTGAGACGACGGAGCTCGTCGGGGATTTTTGGAAAACAGACGAGGGCGGTTTTCGCGACTTCGGATGGTCGCCGGATGGAGCAACGGTCTATGCGATCACTCACGAAACTACAGGGGGCCTGTACATCATCGACGTCGCGGACTGCTCCGCACCATCCCAACTTGGGTTTTTCCAGACGCCCAGTTACGCACACGAAATCGCATTGGCTCCCGATGGCAATACCGTCTTCATCGCGGATGGCAATACCGGGCTTCTCGCCCTCGATGTGCGACGGCCGGATGCCCCAACGCTCATAGGCATGCTCAGCCTCTCGGCATTCGTTCAGGGAGTCACGCTGTCATCCGATGGAAAAACCGCATTTCTGCCGTGCTATCAAGACGGGCTGATCGTCGTCGATGTTTCGAACCCCGACAAAATGTTCCGGGTCGGGCATGCCGCACTGCCGGGTAATGCGTGGCGAATCACGCGTTCACCAGTTGAGGACATCATCTATGTCATTACCCGAGACGACGGGTATTGCGTTGTTGATGTCACAAACCTTGTCGCACCGTCCGTCGTCACGACAATCGCCCCCCGGGTCACTGTGGATCGTCTGATTGTCTCCGCTGAGGAGCTCCGCATTTATGCAGCACTGCGGAACGAGGGAATCGGGATATTCGACATCGCATCCCCGTCTGCTCCACAGCACATCGAAACACATCGCATCGCCGGCCGGCCAATCGACTTTGCTGTCTTCCCGTCCACAGACACGGGCCTCGTCGCGGCATTGGATAGGGGACTCTTGGCGGTTCGTCTCACGCGTGGAGCGGGTGCTTCGCAAGTGGAGCGAAGAGCCGCGATGAGATGATTGGGACGAACAACGCATCCCCGGCCAATCCCCTCTCGAAATGACCGCACCGACTCGTCGGTAGCCACATCGCGGCCGAGACCTCGCCAACGCCAGCATCGGCTTCAGGTCAGTCACTGTGGGGTGGAGCGATTCGCACCAGGGGTGGAGCGATTCGCACCACCCAACCCCCTCTTGAGAGCGGCATGGTGGAGC
>JBMTLP010000407.1:0-3556 GCA_049433245.1 Pirellulales bacterium | reverse complement strand
TCAAAACGGTCGTAGCCGATTTCAGTGTATTCATCGTCGCCCGTGCGAATCCGCAGCCCCGCCGAGCGGCCCTCCGCCGGCTTGATCTGCACCTCCAGTGCAAGACACAGATCTGCGATGTCGCCAGGCTCAGTCAGCCGGGTTGGCGGCCAAGCCGAGACGGTCGGCAGCAGGCGTTTCGATTGTCGCAAAGCCTTGAGTTCTCTGACCGGTTGCTGCACGAGCGCGATCACGGCCGGCTCTTCACTGTTGAAAGCCACACGTTTGAGGGCGAGCGACCGCGGCACGGTCATCGCACCTCGCCAAGGTGAGGTTGGCACAAGGGACGTCTCCCAGTTGTTCATCCAACCGATCCAGATCCGCCGGCCATCGTCCGCGGGGATGTTGTCCCAACTGACAGGTGCGTAGAAATCACGGCCGTAATCCACCCACCGCGCGGCCTGCTCCGCATGAAAGCGATCCCCGTCGAAGTGGCCTACGAAGTACTCGCTGCCACTCCCTCCGGCGATCGCACCTCCACCGATATCTACCTCAAGCACCCACCGCGACGCTCCCGCTACAGGCTGCCCAGCGTCATCCAGCATGGGGAGTTCAAACAGATCGGGGCACTCCCAGTTGGGCTTATTGATTGCTCCGGCTGGCCCAAACCGGCTCAACTCGGTCCACTCGGTGAGGTTCTTCGATCCGTAGAACACGAGCACCCGCTCAACCGCCCGCGACACGACCATCACCCACCTCTGCGTGGGCTGATGCCAAAACACTTTCGGGTCGCGGAAATCAGCCAGGCCGACATCCAGCACCGGGTTCCCTGCGTAGGGCTGCCAGGTGCGTCCACGATCGAGACTGAAGGCGATGTTTTGTATCTGCCGGCCAGGAGCGTGGCCGGTGTAGATGGCCACCATGGGCGGGTTTGCCTTGGTCCCGAGACCGGACGTGTTGGCGTGGTCAACAACACAGCATCCGCTGAAGGCCATCTCGCTGTCGGTCTCAGGGATCGCCAAGGGCAGATGCTGCCAGTGCATCAGGTCGGTGCTGACCGCATGCCCCCAACTCATGTGACCCCATGAGTTGCCAAGCGGATTGTGTTGATAGAAGAGGTGGTATTCCCCATCGTGAAACACCAGCCCGTTAGGATCGTTCATCCAGTTGAGCGGTGGAGTGAAGTGAAACTGCGGACGCAGTGGCTCATCGAAAGCGTCTTCCCTGCGAAGGTAGGCCTGCATCTGCTGCTCCACGTCAAACCGAGGCGGAGCATCGCTGACCTGTCGCAGGTCGTCGACCAGCAGGTGCCCCCAGCCACCGGTGGCGTGATCGACGATCCGCAGCTGCGCCGTCTGGCCGAGGAACTCCCCCACGTCCCACGAGGCAGGCATGAGTTCCTCCGACTCACGCCCTGTTGCCTCCCGAACCACCCTGCCTGCGATGAGCAGCTGTAGCGCGAGTTTCTCACGATCGGCCCCACCCCCAATGCGAAACGCGAGGAACGGTCGCTCAATCTCAAACGCCGTGCTCGTGGCGGTGCCGACCGACTGATCCCCGTCATGGAACGTGTTGACGAGCCGCTCTCCCTGGAAACCGGCCACCGCCATCTGACCTGGCAGGGCGCCAGCAGCCGGCCCCGGCCCGCACGCCGTCCCTGTCACCTCCCAAGAGCCGTAGCTGTCGCGCTCGAAGCCATCGATCACCAGTTCATCGGCGACCACGGAGGCTGCGAACACCGCACCAAGCACGCACACGGCTACGACTCGCTTCATGAAAAACCTTTCGAGATGCGATTTACGCGCGAAAGTGAAGATCCACGGGAAAGGGCATCGTGCCCCCCGCCACTCGGCAGGCGTGGGAGGCGACCTCGATGGCCCACGCATTGATCTCCGCAACATCGCGATCGGCGAGCAGCCCCAACATCAACGCGGCGGTGTAGGCATCACCTGCCCCCACCGTATCGGCAACCACCACGGGCTTGCCAGCACCGTCACTGAACTGCTGGCCTCGGAGCAATACCGCGCCGTGAGCCGAGCGAGTGAGGGCCACGGCCTTGAGCTGATACCGCTCGGCGAGCGCTCGCATGACGTCGATCGCCTCACCTCGACAACCGCACAACCGGGCCACACGAGGGAGTTCCTCGTCGTTGAGTTTGACGACGTTGCACAGGCTCAGCGATTCGAGGATCAGCTGATCATCGTCATAGGGAGGCCGCAGGTTCACATCGAGCACGCGCAGGGCCGTGCCGGGAACCGTTTCCACAAATCTGCGGATGACCGCCCGGGTATCGCTGTGTCGCTGGCCGAGCGTTCCAAAACAAACCGCCGACGTGTCGGCCGCAAGCTGTGCGAGGGTGTCGTCCCACACGAGATGATCCCAGGCCGAGTCTTCGGCGAAGCGGTAGCTGGCAATACCAGCGGCATCGACCGTCACATCTACCCGTCCGGTCGACCATCGATTCCGCTGCACGCCAGCCAGATCCACGCCATGCGTTTGCAGTGACGCCAACGCTTCGTCACCAAGCGGATCCTCCCCCACACCACTGACCATCACCACCCGCGCCGCATCTCCACCAAGCTCAGCTGCACTGCAGGCGGCGTTCGCGGGCGCTCCACCAAAGCGGGGACCGTCGGGAAACACATCCCAAAGGATTTCCCCCAGACCAACAATCTGATGCGTCATCTCTCTACCCATCTCTGCTTGCACGACAGCCTTCGCCGCTCTCACTCATCTCCGCGGTAGGCATCCGCCCCGCGTTCACTAAGAGGGCCACTTTTCGCGGTGTTGAAACGGTCGTCCTCTCGCGGATTCACCAACGGTTGCCCCACGCCGACAGTCGCATCCTCGTTCTCCGCGGGCAACTGCGGCCGCCTGCCGTCAGGTGAATACCAGGCATTTCGAGCGAACCGAAAACTCTCCGGAGCGGTGCCGGCACCGACGTTCAGCCACACCTGCACCCGGTTGTCGATCACCACAAGATTGTCTTCAAAGATCCCACCGTGGCAGGGACGCATGCGAGGGTCCTGGTTTTCCTGCAGGATTCGCAGCACCCACTTTGTTTGACCGACAAACGTGTTGTGGTGCACATATCCACCATCAGCAGTCACCCAGGCCACCGCTGCAACGCCTCCCACAAACCGATTCCCAGCCACCTCAATGTCGGCGGCCTCGCTGTCACCAACCGCTGGCCGAAAATAGGCGAGCCCCGTACTGCCACCGAGGTTGATCGCCCGCTCGCCGGCTTCCACAAACACGTTTTGAAGCACGCGAATCTCGCCAGACCCTCCCTTGAGCTGGACACCATTGGACTGCGAATACCCTTCGGCACCCTCAAAGCGGCAGCCCTCCACGAGGCCAGCATGGCAGCCCACAAAATCGATGGCAGAGCCTCCCCATCCATGAAACCGACAGTCGCGAATCGCAAAGCGGTCGACCCCTGACATTTTCAGGGCGTCATGGTTCCCCGTTGGACCTGTGTCTTCAATCACCACCCGCTCCAGGCTGATGTCCGTGGCCGGTGTCGCGGCCTGGCCACCGTCGTCGATGTTCACTCCATTGCCAGCGAAGCCACGCA
>JBMTLP010000406.1:0-3557 GCA_049433245.1 Pirellulales bacterium | reverse complement strand
GGGGACGCTCAGAGGCGAGGTTCTTCGCCTCGGCGGGATCGCTCGGAATCTCGAACAGGCCTATGAGGGCGTCCCCGTTCGCAGCCTGCTTTCGCTTGTCGCCCCCAGCCGGAGGAGGCGGGCTGACCACGAGTTTCAGGTCGCCGTCGCGGACGGCCCACTTTGAACCGTTCTTCCAGTAGAGCGTGTCGTGAGGTCGATCGCTCCGCTGCTTGGTGAGCCACGGGAGGAGATCCACGCCATCGAGCGGCTTTTCCAGTTTGTCGGTCACCCCCGCGGCAGCCATCGCGGTGGGCAGAATGTCGAGCGTGATCACGGGGTTGGTGATCACCTGCCCGGCGGCGATTTTGGCGGGCCAGCTGATCGCAAATGGCACGCGAATGCCCCCCTCCCACGTGCTGCCCTTGAAGCCCGAGAGCGGCGTGTTGTCGTGACCCTGCACGCCCCCGTTATCGTTCACGAAGATCACGAGCGTGTTGTCACGCAGGTGCTCTGCTTCCAGAGCATCGAGCACCATACCCACGGCTCGGTCGAGTGCGAGGGTCATTGCCCGGTGGGTGCGATTGCCCGGCCCTTCCCCCACGGCAGCCACGTCGGCTTCGGTGGCATCGTTGGGGCCGTGGGTGGCATTGAAGGCGAGATACATGAAAAACGGCGATTCTTTGGCGTCGGCGATATAGGCTGCGGCTGCCCGGCCCAGTTCATCGGTCATGTAGTCGAAGGATTCCTCGACTGGCTCGCGATCACGGAGCAGTTGGTTGAGGATGGTCGGCTTTGCAAGAGGGAAGTAGCTGCGAGCCCCCTGCAGGAATCCGAAGTAGTCGGTGAACCCGCGCGACATCGGGTGGAAGGCTGGGGCGTAGCCGAGGTGCCACTTGCCCAGAGCGATTGTGCGGTACCCCGCGGCCTGCATCACATCGGCGATCGTCGTTTCGCTGAGCGGGAGACCGTTTGTCTCGCTGTAGACCGGCGGAATGTTGAACTCATGCCCAAACCGGTTCTGGTAGCGGCCGGTCATCAGGCCCGCGCGGGTGGGGCTGCAGACGGTGCCGCTCGTGTAACCCTCTGTGAATCGCACGCCGCTCGTGGCGATCGAGTCGATGTGGGGCGTGGAAAAGTGCGTGGAGCCGTTCAGGGAAAACTCGTTGTAGCCAGCGTCGTCGGAAATGATCACCACGACGTTCGGGCGGTCGTTCGCTGCGGCGAGACGGACCTCCGCAACAAGCCCACAGATAATCACCCACAAGCAGAACGCGTGGCGCATCATCCAGCCTCCCCCGAGCATGTGTGAAGAACAGGCGGCCCAGGATCGCGTGCCCCGTAGACGCCAGGGGGCATCATACCCCCCGGGACAACTGTCGGTGAGCGGGAGCTATACTCACGCCCACGGGGCGTCGCATTCGTGGCAGTCTCGCGGTGGAGCGTCGGTTTGGTCTCTCCTTGGAAGGGCTTGAAACAATGCGAGTGCTTGCGTCTTTGGTTCTGGCAACGGTGATGGCTTTCGGTGTGACTGGCATTGCCGGGGCCGACGAGGCGACTGCCCCCATCAAGGCGCTCCTGGTCACCGGCGGTTGCTGCCACGACTATCCGTTTCAGACCCGTCAGTACATCCAGGCGGCCAAGGATCGAGGGGTGGACGTGGAGTGGACGGTGGTGATGGAGGGGGGCACTGGCACATCTGCCGAGATCGATCTCTACAACGATCCCGACTGGGCCAAGGGGTACGACGGGGTGGTGCACAACGAGTGCTTCGCCAACACCGCCAATCCGGACTACATCCGCAAGATCACGGCGGCCCACCATGCCGGTGTCAACGCGGTCGTGATTCACTGCGCGATGCACTCGTATCGAGCCGCCGAGATCGACGACTGGCGGGAGTTTCTCGGCGTGACCAGTCGTCGTCATGAGCACCAGAGTCTCTATGAGGTGGTGGTGGCCGGGGATGGGCACTGGATCACGGCCAACATTCCTGAGGGTTACAAGACGCCGATGGATGGGCTGTACGTGATCGAGAAGGTGTGGCCCAACACGCAGGTGCTCGCCACCTCGACAAGCGAGAAGACGAACGAGTCGCATCCGGTGATCTGGACCAACACCTACGGCGAAGCACGCGTTTTCGGCACGACCTACGGCCACTCGGTCGACACGTTCTCCGACGCGACCTTCTTGGACGTGATTGTCCGCGGCCTGCAATGGGCCGCAGAGCGCGAGCCCACGTCACCGTAACACACTGCGATCTGCCACCTAACGCGGCTCCCTCAACACCGTTGTCACGATTTCTTTGCTGCGGCGGCCGCGGGTGAGGGTGTCGGAGGGGAGCTCGCCGAAGCGTTCGGCGTAGTAGCCGGCGAAACGGCCGAGATGGGGGTAGCCGACCGTCTCGGCCACCTCGGCGACGGTGAGCATCTCGCCCGGGGCGAGGAGCATCTCGCGGGCCCGGTCGAGCCGCACGCTGTGGAGATACGTCTGTGGTGTGTAGCCCAGCTTCGCGCACGCCCGCTGCAGCGACCGCATTGAGCGGCCTGCGCGGCGGGCAAGCTCAGCCAGCGGAACGCGGGAGAGGGCATGCTGGGCGAGCCAGGCTTCCACGTCGGCACCGTCTTCGATCTGTCGCGGTTTGGCGGCGGCTGTCAGGGCGACCGCGAGGGTCTGCAGAAAGAGCTGTTCCCGCGACCGCAGCTTCTTTGAGAGGAGTTGGACGCGTTCGTGTTGAGCTCGCTCTTGAAGGAGCTTCGCCCGCTTGTTGGCGTTGACGGCTCGGAAGAGGGTGAGCAGCTGCCCGCGAAGGAGGTCGGCAGCCTCGCCGGCGAGAGGCGCGTGCGAGGAAAAAGGCGGAGGCTCAGAGGAGGAGGGAGTGACGAGGCGGAGGCATGCTGTGGGCAGGTTCACGATCAGGCAGCGGCAGGGAGCCGCCTCAAACCGCTGGAACGAGCCTGCTGCATGAAACAGCGGATGCCCTGGGATGGCCCGGTAGGTGCCTGAATCCGCCGTGATCTCAATCGACCCTTCCAGGGGCATCAGCAGGGCGGGTTCCTGGACGGCTTCGAGAAACTTTACCCGAATCCGCGCCGAACAGCGGACAAACGTGAGCGCGATGTCGCCGAGCAGCGCCCGATTCATCACCAGCGAGTAAACCTCGGGCCCAATACTTTCGCTCTCGTGCGCCGGCCAGAATCGAGCCGTCGCCTGCTGGGCGAGGGCGAGTTCGCTGGTTTCGAGCAGCGAAAAGCGGTCGAGCAGGTCTTTTGAGGGACGGGCCATGCACCCAAATGTAAGGCAAACCCCGCCCTTTCGCCGCCCCCCGCACTCCTGAGCCGCGTTTCGGCAGTGTCGCAAAGTGGATAGGTTTTTCTGGAGCGATTCACCCCAGTGAGTGGAGCGAATCGCTCCAGTTGGTCTCGGGGTGGAGCGAATCGCACCACTCGGGACTCGGGAAGTGGGGCGACTCGCACCACCCCCTCTGCGGGACTGATTTTGTGAATTTCGCTTGAAAAAAGGCGTTATTGCACGGGTGATAGTGCGGGGAACGATTTTTTCTGCCGACTTGTGGATATTGG
>JBMTLP010000405.1:0-3568 GCA_049433245.1 Pirellulales bacterium | reverse complement strand
GCCGACGTCGCCGGAGGCACCCAGCGAATCTGGTCGCCGGGCCGAATGACTCGCAGCGACATGAGGCGGAGCAACTCCTGGGGTGAGCTGCTGGTGGGCGATTGAGACACATCAACCCACCGCCCGCCATCCCATTTTTCAACGACCCCACTGGTCGCCTGCACGACGACAAACCGCTCCGAGGTTGGCTGAGCGATGACGGCGCCCGCCAGATCAGCCCATGAAAACTGCACCGGTTGCGGGCCTACAGCGCCCGCATCAATCCGCAGCGTGGCCGAGCGGCGTAGCGGAGGTCGGGCAACAGGGGTGGTGTTGGGCACGCCGAAGTTGGCATCCGAGACAGCCTGCCCCACGGCCAGCTCAAAGTGGTACGGGGAAGGGCTCGTCAGCGTTGGCAGGTATGCGCCCCCGATGGCCGAGGGTGCGAGATCCGCAAACTCATAGCGGCCCTGGGAATCGGTCGTCGTCTGCGGCTCGGCGGTCGACACGAACAACGACCAGTTCGAGAGGGTCAGGCTGTGATTCGAATCGGCGTTGGTCACCTCCAGCTGCCAGGTGCCGTTTGCGGGCGTGCCGAAGAAGGCCGAGAGGTCACCAAGCGACACGGTGGAAGTGCTTCCGGAGAACGCGGCCGCCTGAGCGGCGGGCAACGGAAACTCCTCGGCGGGACGCGGCTCTTGGCCGGTCAGCACCGAGCGCCGTGAGGTCCCGGCGGGGATCAACGTGACGTGCCAATCAGCAACGCCAGCGACGGGGGCGCTGGTGGTTGGATCCGTGTAGGCCAGGAAGTCCCCTGGTATCCGGGTGCCTGCTACGGGCACGCGGATCCCCTGCGGGTTGACGAGGGTGACGAAGAGCGCCAAGACCGGTTCATCCAGCCGCACGTCGGCACCACGCGTCAGCTCGAAGGCGACGCCGAGATCGGTCACCACGCCGGCCATGTCCACGACGGTCACCGCCGACTGCTCCCGCGTGGGCCAGGGGAGCGACCCGCGAGCGGCGATCGTGGCCGGGGTGCCAGGCGCGGCGTTCGGATTGAGCACAGACGTCACCGGCGGCAGCACGAGCGGGGTGTCCGATGTCCAGCCGACGAACGCCTGCCCCGAGCCGGCCGCAGGCATCACGTCTCGTTGGCCGTTGCTGTTGCCGTCGAGGAAGACCTGGCTCCCCGCCACACCGGCCTCGTCGGTTCCGCGCAGCCCGTCACGGTTGAGATCTTCAAAGACAACGCCGGAGATCGAGATGTCGGCCACGTCGGCGAGCGCGTTGCGGGCGTTGATGAGGCCAGCGCCGATCGCGATGTTCGTCTTGCCCTCCGGCAGATACCCGGGCACGGCGAACGGGGTGGCGTTCGCGGCGAGGGTGGCGATGATGGTGTCCGGCGTGAGGTCGGGCCGCAGCTGCTTCATGAGCGCGGCCACAGCCGCGGCGTTCGGCGCGGCAGCCGAGGTGCCGCTAAAGTTTCGGAGCTGCGTGAACTCAGCGTCCCCGCCTCCGAAGAACGACGTATCACCATCTTGCGGGGCGACGAACCGCGGCTGCGGGCGGTATTCGCGCTCGGCGAGCGGCTCGCCCGCGGCATCGAAGAACACGGGGATCCCGCCCCACGAACTGAAGTTGGTGAGCCTCGCGGTCTCCCGGTAGGCCGGCGTGCTCCAGTAGTGCACGGCCCCGACCGAGGCGGCGTGGGCGGAGTTTGCGTGGCCGTAGGACGTGCCGGTCCGGAAGCCGGTGTCGGGGGTCACGCTGATCGACGCAGCGCCGTCGGTGACGAGGATCCACTTGAGGAAGGCGGGAGACACGCCCGCTTCATGCACGATGGCGATGTGGAAGTCCTGCTTGCCGCCGCCCAGGGCGACCTGAACTGGCAGGCCCGCCGCCGGCCAGGTGCCCGTGGGGTTTTCGATGCCGTTGCAGATCCAGTTGAACTCGGCGTCGAAGAACGCGAGCGTGACGTCGCTGGCGTTCGCGCCCCACGGCTGTGCCCACTGGAGTTCAAAGGCGGTTTTCTCGTTGACGCCGCCGACGATGACCCGCTGAAAGGCCACGGGGGCCTCGGCGGTGCCGAAGTTGTGGAGCGTCTTGCCGGCGAGAAGCTGGCGTGTCGCCTCCGGCACGGTGGCATCGACCGTGTCGAACGCCACCGGATGATAGGCGGCCTGGTAGCCGTAGTTGGAATCGTTGTTGGCGGCGGTGAAGTAGGTGACCCCAAGCGCGGTCACCTCGCTGATCGCCTGGGAGATCGGGCCGTCCTGGAAGAACGGCTCGCTTACGTACATGTCGTCAACGATGATCTGGCAGCCGTAGTCGATGGCGAGCTCGCGGATGCGGTCGGCGAAGTCGATCTCAACCTGCTCGATCTTGCCCCAATACGAGGGCAAAGGTTGGCCATCGGCGAAATCCTGCTGTGGGTCGATGACGACGCTGGTGAAGGCCGAGAAGAAGATGTCGGCTCCCGGGGCCACCGAATGCACGAGCTGGGCCATGGCACGGCCTTCATCTTTCAGGGCGAAGGTGCCACCCGCGAAATAGGCAACACCCTCGTGCACCACCGTGACGTCGGCAGGGAGCACGCCGAGGCTAACGTCGTACGCGTAGCCACTGAGCGCGTTGAAGCTGTCGGAGATGATGCCGACCCGGATGCCCGTGCCGTCGACACCGTAGGTGCCGCGGGCCACGTCGGCCAACATCGCGATATCGGCCTGGTTGAGATTCACAGTGGATGGGCCGAGGCCGGTCGCTGCCAGGCAGCAGCGGGATTCCAGCGTTTCCACCTGCAGTTGGGCCGGCTTGGTGGTGCGTCGTTGCCGTCGGCGCTGTGACCGTATGTGTTTTTGAGGTGTTTGGATTGGCATGAGAGCCATCAAGGTCTCGAGTCCTGCGGGCGGAAGAATCTCGAGGGACTTCGTCCGATGAAACTCACAGTACGCTGGAAAATATGAAACGCAATTTTATTTCCCTACCCAGACGAGATTTGGAATGGGTGGATGGTCGTCAACCACGATCCGCAGCGTCGAAGCTGATATCAGAGAGACCGTCGGACACGGAAACCCCATCCCACCCCAGAATCTGGAACGCGGTCTGCCTTGGGGCCGACGTCGCCGGAGGCACCCAGCGAATCTGGTCGCCGGGCCGAATGACTCGCAGCGACATGAGGCGGAGCAACTCCTGGGGTGAGCTGCTGGTGGGCGATTGAGACACATCAACCCACCGCCCGCCATCCCATTTTTCAACGACCCCACTGGTCGCCTGCACGACGACAAACCGCTCCGAGGTTGGCTGAGCGATGACGGCGCCCGCCAGATCAGCCCATGAAAACTGCACCGGTTGCGGGCCTACAGCGCCCGCATCAATCCGCAGCGTGGCCGAGCGGCGTAGCGGAGGTCGGGCAACAGGGGTGGTGTTGGGCACGCCGAAGTTGGCATCCGAGACAGCCTGCCCCACGGCCAGCTCAAAGTGGTACGGGGAAGGGCTCGTCAGCGTTGGCAGGTATGCGCCCCCGATGGCCGAGGGTGCGAGATCCGCAAACTCATAGCGGCCCTGGGAATCGGTCGTCGTCTGCGGCTCG
>JBMTLP010000404.1:0-3580 GCA_049433245.1 Pirellulales bacterium | reverse complement strand
GGATCCGAACTTCCAGCCGACGACCAACCCCAGCGACATCACGATCCCTGATCAGATGAAGCAAAACGCTCCGGGCGGAGGCTGATCAAGGCAAGGGATTTCTGAGTTCACAGCGGGTCACTGGTGCTCTGCATCGGTGACCCGTTTTTTATTACGCAGGCAACCGTGAGGGACGTCTGGTGGGGAAGGCGGCGCGGTATTCTGGAGGCAGTTTGATCTTCTAGAGGACTGCCGCATGATCGATGCCGTGCAACGTGCGTTGGACTACCCCGGGCTGGCTACCCGTACCTATCTCAACACGGCAGCTGAAGGGATCCCACCTCCGTGTGTGGCCGAGGCCTTGGCGGCGTACGCCTCCGACAAGCAACTCGGCATGGATGGTCGGGTACCGCACGAGAGGCAGTGGAACGGCCTGCGGGAGGCTGTAGGCATTCTGTTTGGCATGAAGCCATCGGAAATCGGCATCTGTTCCTGTTCCTCCGAAGCATTCAATCTCGCTGCCCTCGCCTTGCGGCTGCGCGAGCACGATGAGGTGGTGATCAGCGACCTCGACTTTCCCGCCGGAGCCACGCCCTGGATTCACGATGCCTGTGCAGCGAGAGTGCGGCTCTGGCAGGCGCGGGATGGGGCCCTGCGGGTCGATGATCTTGTGCCGCTGCTCCGTCCGCAGACGCGGTTGGTGACGGTGTCGCTGGTGAGCTTCTTCAATGGCTTCATGATCCCGCTTCGCGAACTGGTCGAGGCAGTGAGGCGGCACAGCGACGCTCTCGTGGCGGTGGATGTCACGCAGGCTGCCGGACGAGTGCCGCTGGAACTCGATGACGTGGATCTTGTGGTGAGTAGCACGCACAAGTGGCTGCTTGGAAGCCACGGTGGTGGTCTGGTCGGCGTGCCGTCGGCCCGTGCGGCGGAGTGGACCGTGCCCGCTGGAGGTTGGTTTCATCTCGCCAATGCGTTTGATTCGGACCGCTTTGAGCGGGCTGTCATCAAGCCTGGAGCGGCCAGTTTTTCCGTCGGCATGCCCAACTATCCAGCGGTGTATGCCGTTCATGCGGCGGTGCGGTACGTGCTTGGTGTTGGCGTCGAGGCGATCCATGCCCACGCGCAGCCGTTGACGACCGCGTGCTTGGAGGCGGTCGCGGGAGAAGACGTGGAACTCCTCACGCCACGGGAGCCAGAGCACCTCGCCGGCATCCTCGCTTTTCGGCACCCTAAAGCCGAGGCGATACACCGCTTCCTGCACGAACGGGACATTCACATCATGGCCCACGCGGGCCGGCTACGGGTGGCGATCCACGGCTACAACACCGCTGCCGACGTCGATCGCTTCGTGCATTCGCTCCGCGAGGCGTTGGCGAGCGTGTGAACTCGCTACGGCAGTACTTCCAGGACTGCTGGCAAGGAACACTGCCCGCCATCGTCGCTCGCCCTGAGGTGAAACAGTCGGCGGCCGGGTCGGGCGACAGGCGACGCGGTGATGAAGAATTCCCGCTCTGTCTGCCCCTCCACAATCATCAGTCCATTCAGGCCGATGTTGTCGACGAAGACCGCATACGGGAGGTTTCGTCCCGAGTCTTCATTGCCGAAGGATATGCGGGGTGCGAAGTCATGTCGGGTGGCGATCACCCTGGCGGTAATCGTCTCGCCGGGATGGATGGTGAAATGGGGAAGAGCATTCGCGACGTCGGCCTCACCAAGGTCGCTCGGCGTGGTGTGGGTGATGGCCACCGTGAGCTTCGGAGCGGGGCCAAGCTGCAGGTTGCCGAGTGTCCCAAGTTCGAGAACGTTCGCCTCGTCGGCCGCAGGCATCGACGGCTCAGCTGCTCGTGCGACAACCTTCACTGCCTTGTCCGCGGTGGCGTCTGGATCGACGGCATCGGAGGTTGCAGAGAGCACGCCAAACGCGCGCCGCTGCCCAGCTTCAATCTGCACCGGTCCATGGAAGTGGAAGCCGGCGGGCAGCTGCTCGACGTCGACCTCGATGGGGCCATCAAAGCCTTCGAGCCTGGTGGCAGTGAACGAGATTTCGCGGCCGCTGCCTGGGCTGACTTTCGCGTCAACGCCACCGACTGCCACCGTGAACGAGGGGCGGGGGCTGCGGATGTCGAGTGTGTAGCGATAGGCGTCGGCGTCGGCTGCGGTGGTCGCTCCAAATCCACGGGTGTCGCGGATACGAATGACGTAGTCTCCGTCAGCAGGGATCTCAGCAATGAGCTGTGAATCCGTTCCCAGGCGGCCCTGTGGGTCGTCATCGTTCTCATACGGAATGTCAAACACCGGCAAGCCATTGGCGACCGCCGTTGTGGAGGGGGGGAGTGGTTTCACAATCCAAGCAGGCTCGCCGAGCGCATGCGTGACGGCTGTGGTGTGAAAGAACGTTTCTCGTTGCCCAAATCCTGGGTAGACGAGAAAGCCAGAGTCGGGGCCACGTGGATAGAGCCACAGGCGGGCCACTTCACCGCCGGCGTACAGGTATTGGTCGAGTTCCATCTCACGCCAGTTGTGCAGGCGGAAGTCGCCCGACTGCGTGGAGTCTTTGCCACGAAAGGTGAACCACGAGTCGCGGACGGCTTGCAGCCGGACCTGCGGAACCGGTTGGCCAGCACCATCAAGGAGTTCAATCCGCGAGTCGAGTTGTGACTTCGACCTGGCGGCGTTGACTTCAAACAGCAGCCGTTGCCCGGCCTTCGCCGCAAAGCGGAAGCAATCCGCGTCCCCGGCCCGCTGCATCGATCCCGTCAGGCGAGCAGGGAGCGTGACCCGTGCCGCGGTTTCGGCGGTGTCGTTGGGCTCCGCTTCTGTGTGCGGCACGGCTTCGCCGGGCAGCATCTCGGTAGAAGCTACCCCGCCGCCGGCAGCAATCGACGGCGTGGCGGCGTTGCCAGTGCCGCTGCCATCGACGATGGCGAGCGTTCCGTCCATCCGCCCAACAAGAAACTGGGAACCTTGCCAAGGAATGATCACCGACACCAGGTCGGGCTGGGCTGTGTTGGTGAGGTCGGATTCTAAGGCCGGGAGGCTCCAGCTCGTGAGCGAACCATCTTCAGCCGCGGACAGGAGATGACCCCCATCCTCGGCGAGGGCGAGTGTGGTGATCGGGCTCTCGTGGGCAAAGCGGGCATGCACCTGTGGATTGATCGTAGGTTCAGTCTGCGAGGCGAGCCGCCAGACATGAATCCGCTTATCTCGGCCGGCCGCAATCACCTCGTCACCAGTGCGAGTGAAGAGCACTCGCCGCACCTCACCCTGCGGTTGGCTCAGCGTGTCGAGACGCTGACCATCGGAGGTTCGCCAGAGCTTGACCGTCTCATCACCACTGGCAGAAGCCAAGAGACCACCCTCGGGATGCCAGGCGAGGTCGAACACGGCGGCGTTGTGCACATCAATCTCCCGCAGCATCGACGCATCGGCAGCATTCCAAATCCGAATCACGCCGTCATAGCCAGCTGTGGCGAGTTGCTGGCCGTCGGGGGAGAGTTCGGCGTCGTAGAGGAGATCGCGATGGGCGGGGAACGCCTGGATGAGGTTGCCGGTGGAGGCATCTCTGATGTCCGCCTGGCCGCGCGCGCCAGGAATGCCA
>JBMTLP010000403.1:0-3593 GCA_049433245.1 Pirellulales bacterium | reverse complement strand
CACGGCCGCTGGTCGCCAGAGGCTCGACCAGCCATGCGACGGCGGTTCTGCTGATACCGAAACTGCCTCCGCTGCTTCGGCCGCGGCCCGCGCAGCAATCCGCTGATTGATGAAGATCATGCGGGCTCCGAGTGAGTAGGCAACCAGGATGCCCCACGACCAGCCGCCAACGTTGAGCACCGTGAAGGCGGGCAGCCGATCGGCCGTGAGCACCGCGAGCCCCACCAGCGATGTGAGACCGATCGACAGCGTGCCCGAGAGGGCATGCGAAGCCGCTTGACGCGACAGCATTCCTCCGCGGGAACGGACGGCGAGGTCAAGGACCGCCAGAATCAGCAAGTTCATCAGGCTGCTGCCGATGAGATCGCCAATCGCCAGATCGGCCAACCCCCGACGGATCGCGGAGATGTCCACGGAAAGTTCAGGCAGACTGGTGGCACCAGCCAGCAACAAACTCCCCACAAGCAGCCTGCCAAGCCTCGTCACCTCAGCAATCCGGTCGGCCGCGAGCGCGAGGCCAGTGCCTGCGGCTGCCACCACAACCGCGAGGCCGAGAAACTGAAGAACGAGTTCGTTCATGGCGCGTGCTCGGAGATGTCAACCAAGCCCAACCGAGGCAGGGCGCGTCGAACTGTCCTGAAGAAAGCCTTCGTGGGCTTCTTTCACTGTAGCGATACGCGAACATCTGAGAAGATTCGCCCGCCATCCATCGCGGCCTCGGCAGCAGACGCTGTCGGGTACCTGCTAGTTACTGGCCGTCGCTGCGGCTGGAAAGCGGTCTTGGATCGCTTGCACCGAGAACGGGGTCTCCCGCTGCGCCTCCATGGCCCGCACCACCGCCTCGGCAGCAGGCATTGTGGTGATACACGGCACACCATGCATCACACTGGCCGCGCGTATTCGTCCCTCATCCGTGCGGGCTCCCTTGCCGCGAGGCGTGTTCATGATCAGCTGCACGCGGGCATCGATCAGGAAGTCAATCAGGTTAGGGTGCCCCTCTTGCAGTTTTTTCACCACTTCGACGGGAATCCCCGCGGCCGACAGGGTGCGAGCTGTCCCGGATGTGGCAATCAGATTGAAGCCGAGCTTTTGGAGTCGACGAGCGACGTCGACCATGGCCTCTTTCGCCTGCTCGCGGGCCACGCTGATGAAGATGGTGCCCGACTCCGGCAGGGTGGTGCCAGCTGCCAACTGCCCCTTGGCAAAGGCCATACTGAAGGTGTCTGAAACCCCCATCACTTCGCCCGTACTTCGCATCTCCGGGCCGAGCACGATGTCGACTCCGGCGAACTTCACGAACGGAAACACACTTTCCTTGACACTCACATATGAGGGCTGAGGATCGGCCGTCACGCCCTGGTCGGCGAGCGACAAGCCTGCCATCGCCTTCACCGCCACTTTCGCCACTGGAAGTCCGGTCGCCTTCGCCACAAAGGGCACGGTGCGGCTGGCTCGAGGATTGGCCTCGATCACATAAATCTGCGGCTCCCCGTCTTCCTTCTTCACGGCGAACTGCACGTTCATGAGCCCGACCACACCGAGGCTGCGCGCCATGGCGGTCGCGGCGGCCTTGATCCGTTCGACGAGTTCGGGCGAGAGCGAATGTGGGGGAATCGCACAGGCAGAGTCGCCGGAGTGTACGCCCGCCTCTTCGATGTGCTCCATGACCCCCGCAATGATCACCCGCTCGCCGTCACTGATGCAGTCGACATCGCACTCGATCGCATCTTCGAGGAAGCGGTCGATCAGCACCGGCTGTCCTTGAGCGACGGCGAAGGCTTCGGCGACATACCGCTCAAACTGCGTCTGGTCGTAGCAGATTTCCATGGCCCGACCACCGAGCACAAAACTCGGTCGCACGAGACTGGGATAGCCGATCCGGGCCACTTCTCGGCGAGCCTGCTCGAGCGTCTTTGCAATCCCGCTCGCTGGCTGCCGCAACCCAAGTCGGTCGAGCAGGTCACGAAACTTTTCTCGGTCTTCCGCCATCTCGATCGTGTCGACCGACGTGCCAATGATTGGCAGGCCTGCCGACGCGAGAGCCCTGGCGAGATTGAGCGGCGTCTGGCCACCGAGTTGCACAATCACCCCGTCTGGCTTCACACGATCGGCGATGTTGAGCACATCTTCACACGTCAGCGGCTCGAAGAAGAGCAGATCGCTCGTGTCGTAGTCGGTGCTGACCGTCTCCGGATTGGAGTTGACCATGACGCTCTCAATGCCCATTTCACGCAGCGCGAAACTGGCATGGCAGCAGCAGTAGTCAAACTCAATCCCCTGACCAATGCGGTTGGGCCCACCCCCGAGGATCATCACCCGCTTTTTACCGGCCTGCTTGGGAGGCACTTCATCTTCGCTCTCCCAGGTTGAGTAGAAGTAGGGCGTCTCCGCCTCAAACTCAGCGGCACAGGTATCGACCGCCTTGTAGGTGGCCACGACGCCGTGCTTCAACCGGGCCTCACGGACGTCGAGTTCCGTCACGGTGAGCATGGTGGCAAGTTGCCGGTCGGAAAAGCCGGCCTGCTTCGCCTTTCTTAGCAGCGGTTCGCCCACTGCCGCCAGCGACTTCTCAGCGCGAACTTCTTCCTCGATCTCGACGATCTGTGCGAGTTGATCGAGGAACCAGAGATCGATCTGCGTCATCTCGTGGAGTTCGTCGATGGAGAGGCCTGCCTTCAAGGCGTACCGCAGGTACCAGACTCGGTCTGGATCAGCGACCGCAACCCGCGATTTGATGTCGTCGAGCGAAGGCTGCTTGCTCGTGCCCCAGAGGTCTTTTCCGTCGCTACCGAAGCCGAAAGCACCCACCTCGAGACCACGGAGCGCCTTTTGAAAGGCCTCCTTGAAGGTGCGGCCGATCGCCATCGTTTCGCCCACGCTCTTCATCTGCGTGGTCAGACGGCTGTCGGCCTCAGGAAACTTCTCAAAGGCAAACCGCGGCACCTTTACCACCACGTAGTCAATCGATGGCTCAAAGCAGGCCTTCGTCTTTTGCGTGATGTCGTTGGGAAGTTCGTGGAGCCGCCAACCCACAGCCAACTTGGCCGCGATCTTCGCGATTGGAAACCCGGTGGCCTTACTGGCGAGCGCCGAGGAGCGACTGACGCGGGGATTCATCTCGATCACGATCATACGACCGGTCTCGGGATGCACCGCGAACTGAATATTCGACCCGCCCGTCTCCACGCCAATCGCGCGAATCACGGCAAAGCTTGCATCCCGCATCCGCTGATACTGCCGGTCCGTCAGCGTCATCGCCGGAGCGATCGTGATCGAGTCGCCGGTATGAATCCCGCAGGGATCGAAGTTTTCGATGGCACAGATGATGACGGCGTTGTCGTCAGCATCCCGCATCACCTCCATCTCGTACTCTTTCCAGCCGAGGATCGACTCCTCGACGAGCACCTCGCCAACAGGAGAGAGGTCGAGCCCTCGCTGCACCTTGGCGTCGAAGTCACCCTTGTTGAAGGCCACTCCCGAGCCAGAACCACCGAGCGTGAAACTTGGACGAATCACAGCAGGTAGCCCGATCTCAGCGAGCACTTCGCGAGCCTCGGCCAAACTCTTCACGGTGCGACCGCGGCACGTCTCCA
>JBMTLP010000402.1:0-3600 GCA_049433245.1 Pirellulales bacterium | reverse complement strand
CAGGACTTGCTGCCTGGCAGTTCCGCGAGGAATCGCGGGTTGGCCGCGTGCCGCTGCTGGCAGACACGCTGCTACCTTCGAGCGAGCTTGCCTTGATGGAGGCAGCATTCGATCGCGCGCAACTGACCGACTACACGATTGACGGCGGCCAGATTCTTGTGCCCAAAGGGCGACAGAGCGGCTACATGCGTGCCCTCGTCGACGCCGAAGCACTGCCACGCGAGTTTGGCGGCAGCCTGCGACGGGCCATGGAAACCAGCAGCCCATGGCAAAGCCGGGCCACGCAAGACGAACGGCTGCGGATCGCCACCCAGGAGGAGCTCTCGCTCGTGCTCTGTTCGATGCCAGGCATTCGACGTGCGGCGGTGCTCTATGACGAAGAAACCCGAGCCAGCATCGGCGTTGGCAGAGGACTCGGCAGTGGCCCGCGGCGAACGGCCAGCGTCAACATCGAAACGGATGAAGATGCCACGATCGACAGCGTGCGAGCTCGCTCGATCCGAGTGCTCGTCGCCGCTTCGATCGCTGGCCTGGAGCCGGAAGATGTCGCGGTCACCGATCTGAGGTCAGGCCTGGTCTACGCTGGCCCCCTTGAACCTGTGCTGGACAAAGTGAGCGAAGCAGAGGCCACACGTATCGCCCTTGAGGAACGGCTCGCAGAGAGGATCCGGCGATCGCTGGCCTACGTGCAGGGCGCGATTGTCGATGTTCGCACCGACCTTGGCATGGCCCAGCCCCCGCGGGCCTCCACCATCACAGCCCCACAACGGCTCGCCGACGCCAACACTCCCGCCGATGTGCGCCCTCAGCAAGTCTCGGCCGCGATACCTCCAGCAGTCATGCGACTGGATGATGGACGCCAGGTACTCGCGGTGCGGGTCGCAGTTGCGGTGCCGCAAGCCTCAGCGATTGGCTCGGACGAGGCCATTCGGCAGCACGTGCTGGAGTTGCTTCCCGCCACGAGTGATCCGGCCGCCAGGAGTGTGCACGTCACCCGCTTTCGAGTTGGCTCAAGTTCCGACGACGAAGCGGAGATCGCCGTCACCGCTCCGGTTCAGCACGCCTTACCCCGTCTCCCCGAAGAAGCCAGCCCAGCCCCCGTCAGCAGTACGCCAACGCCACTCCTCTCGGCCCCGCTGTCTGCCCTCTCGTTCGACGCGATGGTCTCCACGCCCGCGCAGGCATGGGTGACCGGCTTCGCCGGCCTGTTGGTCGTGCTCGCCGGCCTGCTCTGGTGGCGGGGCGGTCGATCCCGGCAAGTCGCCGAGTCGGAACCGATGATTGACTGGTCGGCCCACACACCCAATCAGAAGTCAACGGCATCCTCCACCTCTCAAGTGGGCCTCTCCAGCCGCGTTGCCGCCGCGCTACTGGCCTGGAGCGTGCTCTCGGCGTCTGCCGCACAGGCTGATGAGCCACCAGCAACCCTGAGTCCCTACCCACTCGATGCACCGGTCCTCCTCGCCGAGCCAGATGTTCTCTCGGCCAGCGACGCACGTCCGGAGGACGACGAGAAGCGGGAAGCCACTGCCTCACCACTGGGTTTTGAGGTCACGGCTGCCGTCACGATGGGTGGCGCGGTGCTGGCTCTGATCGCACTGAGTTGGCTGAGTAAGAAGCACCCTGCAGCGGTGCCTCGCGATGTGTTTGAGGTGCTGGGCTGTGCGCAACTCGACCGCGGACACCGAGTGGCCGTGGTGCGATTTGGCCCCAAGACGCTGCTCGTGAGTATGGGTGGGTCTGGCTGCAGCACGCTTTCCGAACTGGATGATCCAGCGGCCACCGATACGATCGCACATGCCTGCCGTCACGGCCGGGGAACGGGCCCCCAGCGTGGCAATCTGCGGCCAACGATGGGCGTTTTCTCCCCACCTCAGGTCGTCCAGCCCCTCGAAAGCGCGGCATGACTCGCAGGCTGGCTCTCCTCACCTCGCTCTGTCACGTCGCGCTCGTCCTTCTGGCAAGTGCGTGCGGAGAGCGTGTGCATGGCGAGGAAGCCGGGCTTGTGCCTGTCGCATCCCCTTCCACAGCGGACGTCGCAGCCACGGACGATGTTGCCGCCGAACCGCTCGATGCTGCCAGCCCCCAACCTGCAACCAACCCAGACAGCAAGAGCCTGGCCACGCAACTTGAGCAACTGCTGCCTGGCAACACGCTCCTGGGGCCACTCTCAGCGGTCCTCACCATTGGCGTGGTAAGCATCGCGCCGGCCGCACTGCTGATGACCACCTGTTACGTGCGGTTCAGCGTGGTTCTCTCGCTCGTCCGCCAGGGGCTCGGCACGCAAGGCATGCCCTCCAATCAGATTGTGGCTTCGCTGGCCCTGTTCCTCTCCGCAATGGTGATGTGGCCGATCTGGACGCAGGCATGGCGAGCGGGGGTTGAGCCGTATCAAGCCGGTGAGATCAGCCTGTCCGAGGCCGTGGACCAAGGCTCCCTTCCGGTTCGTCGTTGGATGGCGGGTCAGATCGAAACCGCCGGCAATCGCGACACCGTGTTGATGTTTCTCCAGCGGCATCCCACAGCGGCAACCGGTGTGGCCACCTACGATGACGTTCCCGCAGAAGCCCTACTTCCCGCCTTTCTGGTGAGTGAACTCGAAACGGCCTTCGCGCTCGGCGTGCGGCTGCTGATTCCCTTTTTGCTGATCGACCTTGTGGTTGCCACGCTCGTGGTCTCCTCCGGCCTCGTCATGCTGCCGCCCACCGTGGTTTCTTTGCCTCTGAAACTGATCGTCTTTGTGATGGCAGACGGCTGGACGCTCGTGGTCACCAGTCTCCTCAACGGTGTTTCCACAACGGGGATGTAGTTCTTCCCCCACGAAACGAGACCAGATGATGACCGAGCAAGCTCTTACCGATCTTTTTCGAGAGGCGATGCTCACCGCCGGCATGGTTGCTGCGCCCGTTTTGCTGGTCGGACTTGCGGTCGGCCTCGTGATCGGCATCCTGCAGGCAGCCACAGGAGTGCACGAGCCGACGGTGGGACACTTGCCAAAATTCGTGGCGATGGCGGGCACGGTTGTCCTTATCCTGCCGTGGATGCTCGACACGTTCGTTCAGTTGGTACGCACCACGGCAGTTGGACCCTAGCGGAGGAGCGCATGGACCTCCCGTCCTCGTTCTCGGAAGCCTCGTTCGCCATGCCCCTGCTCGCCATCGCACGGGTACTCGGGTTTGTGGCGATAGGAACCCTCCCAATCGGGCCAGGGATCCCGTTTGTCGTGCGTGCTGCCCTCGGCTGGGCCCTCTCGATAGCGGCCATCGTGTGGACCCTGCCGCTGAGCAGCGAACCGCTCCCCAATGTGCCCTTCACGGTCGCGGCTGCGACCGAACTCTGTCTCGGCGCCTTCTTGGGGCTAAGTGTGGCCTGCGTGACGGCCGCATCCGCGTGGGCAGGAACCATCCTCGGCAGCATTTCAGGACTGTCGTGGGCGGATGATTTTTCCACCGGGCCAGCCGAAGCAACCACGCCCTTGTCGCGACTGATCTGGTGGGTTGCAGCAGGTGCGTTCGTGTCGATCGGCGGTGCCCAGGTGCTCGTGCTTGGCATCCTCGACAGCCTGACGACCCTTCCTCTAGGCGGAGCGTTCGACGTACA
>JBMTLP010000401.1:0-3606 GCA_049433245.1 Pirellulales bacterium | reverse complement strand
GTAGCCCTCGGCCGGATAGAACACGCTCGCTTCTGTCACCTTGGTAACGATCGGGCGGGCAAACTTTTTCTGCTCCGTCAGGAAAGCGATCGCCTTCTCAGCAATCTCTTTCTGCTCTTCCGAGGTGTAGAAAATCGCCGACCGATACTGCGTGCCGATGTCGTTGTGTTGACGGTTGAGTGTGGTCGGGTCGTGCATCCGGAAGAAATAGTCGATCAGCGTTTCGTAAGAGACCACATCTGGATTAAACGTGATCTCCACCGCTTCTGCATGACCGGTTAATCCGGTGCACACCTGCTGGTAGGTAGGGTTCGGAAGTTTGCCACCGGTGTAGCCAACCTCGGTCGAGAGCACGCCAGGGATGTCACGGAGAATGTTTTCCATTCCCCAGAAGCAGCCCCCGGCAAACACCGCGACCTCTTTCTTTGGCTCAACCTCTGCGGCCATTCCAAGTGGCATCGCGAGGGCCCCGGCGGCAACCACAACGGCCAACAAACTGAGGGCGAGGCTACCGCTGTTGAATGCGGCAGAGAGGGAGTCGATCACGGAACGCATGGTTTCCTCCATCAATCGAGCGGCACCAGCAAGGGAAGCCCGCCGACTGATGAACAGCAGCCCGCGAGCGGAATCAGCGTAGGGGGCTACAAACCCGCCTCCCCACGGCACTCCCATCATACGACCAATCCTCACAATCGGCACCTCCAGAATCATCGCCAGCATCGAACCGGCTCACCGCTGGCGTCGAGCCGTCCTGTGGGCTTGCTGCCCGGTAGAGTTGCCGGGGCACCCGAGGGGGTGCCTCTCCCTGCGAACTGTCACCCCAGACGGCCCCGACCGAGACTGCGCGACCCATGGCTCCCTTTCCTCGCACCATGCAGGTGGATCTTGCCCGAGGCTCGTCGCCAGCACGTCAGCGGCGAGGGGCGAGCGGGCGGGAAGCGATTGCAGCCAGGCCAGACACCGGTGAACGGAATCGGGACCGGGTTCGGGATCTGGTTGCCCTGGGGTTGCTCGCGAGTATTGCGCTGGTGGTTACGTCGCTGGCGACCTTCGACCCGGCCGATGCGCCCGCCGCCACGGTGTTTCCTGCCAACGCTCGAGCCAGCAATGCCTGCGGCCTGTTTGGCTCCACCCTCGCGACGGCGCTCTATGCCAGCCTGGGCATCGCAGCGTGGCCATTCGTCGCGCTTGTCTCGGCCTTGGCGGTGGTGCTCCTGCGACGTATTCACCTGCCCGATCTGCCGCTGCGGGCGGTCGGTGGCCTGGTTGGTCTCGCCGCTGTCGCCGTGCTGTTGTCGATGCTTACCCCCGATTCGCTGCCGCGGCCGTTGTGGGGCGCAGGAGGCTACGTGGGGGCAACCGGCAAGATGCTTCTCGAAGGCACCTTCGCCCGCACCGGCGGCGTGATTCTTGCCGTGGGTGTCGCAGCAGCGGGGATCTTCCTCGCCTTCGACGCGATCGTGGTGCACCTGCTGACATCTGCTGAAGCCTCGATGCGTGCCACTCTCACCGGAGTCCGCGAGCGACGGGCCGCTACTCGGAAAGCGGCGCAGCTGGCACGCGACGAGGCTGAGAGCGGTGGGCACGGGCAGCCGTCTGGCAAACACAGTCTGTTTGGTCGCTGGGGACAGAGCGGCACGGGGGTTCCTGCGGCTTCGTTGGCTGGCACAGAAGAGCCCTCCGCGGAACTGGACGACGAACAGGAGCCACGGATTCGTGTCCGTCGTCGAGAGGTGTCGGTCGACGAATCGGAGGCGTTTGAGGCCGAGGTTGAGAACGAGCTCGACTCAGAACTTGAGGATGAGGCGGATGGTGTCGCCGACGAAGACGTGGTCGATGAAGACGCGTCGGAGGAGGTGTCTGACGAAGAGGAAGAGGTCCGGCAGGTTCCGATCAAGTCGCGGAAGTCTCGGCAGGCGGCGAAGGGGTCTTCGCTGGGGCCAGAACTCGTGCCGGATCGTGACTACCAACTGCCCAGCCTCGATCTGCTCCTACCTGCCGACAATCTCCAACTCGATCAACAGGAGCAAGAGGTTCGCGAGCGAGCCCGGATGCTCGAAAAGACCTTTGCCGAGTTCGGCTTCAAGATCAAGGTGGTCGAGATCGAGACTGGGCCTGTGATCTCGCAGTACGAAATCGAACTCGAGGCGGGCCTGCGGTTGGCCAAGATCACGAGCCTCGCCGACGATCTGGCGATTGCCTTGCGGGTGCCGAGCGTGCGAATCGTTGCCCCAATTCCCGGCAAGAACTCTGTTGGTATTGAGGTCCCCAACACCACCCGGCAAATGGTTCGGTTGCGAGAGGTGATCGAGGAGACGGCCTCCAAGAGCCGAGCCATGAAGGTGCCGGTTTATCTCGGCAAGGACGTCGCTGGCAATCCAATGGCGATGGACCTCGCCTCCATGCCTCACCTGCTGATCGCTGGCCGCACCGGTACGGGTAAGAGCGTGTGCTTGAACTCGATCATCACGTCGATCTTGATGAGCCGCCGCCCTGACGAGGTGCGGATGCTGATGATCGACCCGAAGATGGTCGAACTCACGCCCTACAAGACGCTGCCGCACCTGATGCATCCGGTCGTGACCGACATGAAGAAGGCCGAGGCGATCTTGGCCTGGGCCGTGGAGAAGATGGAGCAGCGGTATGCCCTGCTCGCGTCAGCGGGAGTGCGGCACATCTCTTAGTACTACGACCTCGGCCGCGACGAGGTACTACGACGGATCAATCCAGCCAGCGAGGAAGAAGCCGAGCTGATCCCCGAGAAGATCCCGTTCATCGTTGTGATTGCCGACGAGATCGCTGACATGATGATGACGGCCGGCAAGGAGATCGAGCAGCACATCATCCGCCTCGCTCAGAAGAGTCGTGCAGTAGGCATCCACCTTGTGCTGGCCACCCAGAAGCCGACCGTCGACGTGATCACGGGCTTGATCAAGAGCAATCTGCCTGCTCGCATCGCGTTCCAGGTGGCCAGCCGCACCGATAGCCGCGTCGTGCTCGATGAAGGTGGGGCCGACAAGCTGCTTGGCAACGGCGACATGCTGTTCCTGTATCCGGGCACGAGCACGATCATGCGCGGTCAGGGCACCTTTGTGAGCGACGAAGAGATCAACGACGTGATGGCCGTGATCGGCACGGACGCGCCGCAGTACTCGCAGGAACTCGTGAATCTCAAGCCAGCGGGTGAAGAAGAAGAGGCCGTGCAGCCAGGCACGATCAAACCACGCGACGATCTCTACAAGCAGGCGGTGGAGGTGATCATTCGGGAAGGTCGCGGCAGTGTGTCGCTCCTGCAGCGGGCCCTTGGCATTGGCTACGGCCGTGGCGCTCGGCTGATCGACTACATGGCCGAAGACGGAATCGTGGGGGAATATAACGGCTCGCAGGCCCGCGACGTGCTGATGACGCTCGAGCAGTGGGCCGCTGCCTGCGGTGACGGGCCGCCACCTGAGGATGCCCCACCCCGCAAACTGACGATCAAGCCGCACGCGGGCGAGCCCGAGGACGACGAAGAATCGGACGAAGGCTATGACGACGACGAAGCAATCGACGAGGATGAAGACGGCGACGAAGAATCCGCCAACGAGGACCATACTTACGACGAGA
>JBMTLP010000400.1:0-3608 GCA_049433245.1 Pirellulales bacterium | reverse complement strand
CAGCGGCGAAGCACTTCGGCGTCGGCCCCGTCCGGCTCCAAACGGACCCCGCCGCCGTGCGGTACCGCTGCCGTGCCCTTTGTCAGCAGAAGGCTCTCGTCTGGGGCGGCAAACATCACGCGCCGCCCGCGGGCGTTGGCGGTGATCGCGAAGTAGTCGCTAGCGGGGTCAAATCCAAACAGCGAGAGGGCGAAGCCGTTTTGGCCTCCACTCTTACCGTGGCAGGCGCCCATGTTGCAGCCGCGAGCGGTCAAAATCGGCATCACATCGCGATCGAAACTCGGTCGCTCGGGGAGCGGAGCGGGAGTTGGGTTGTTTGCAGCCTCGTCGCCTGCGGGCAACGGGTCGTTATCGCTGCAGCGGGTCTCGAGCGACCTGTCCTCGTCGTCTTCCTGGTCGTCGTTCTCTTCCTCGGCATCCTCGTCATCCTCGTCGGAGACCAGCACAAACGCCGCCCGGCGAGGTGGCGGCATCGGTGAATCGTGCCCCCGCACACTCTTCCAAACGATCTCATTGAGCAACAGGTCGTCGGCCGCATCCTCACGCGAGAAGTCCATGGCGAGCGAGGCCGCGGCTCCCCATGCGGTGTCGGCGTTGAGGTTGTCGAGCGGCACCTGGGCAGGGCGGCAGGTAAACGGCCGGCCGTCTGCATCACGGGTAAAACAATCAAACATCGGCATCGCGGCAGCGTCGAACGGTGACATCGGGTCGAGGCCGAGGATCAGCTCAATCGTGTGGAGCATGGAGCTGGTGGAGTAGAGCGTGGAGTCGACCACGCCGCGGCGGGCATAAGGGCTGGCCACCATCGCCACGGTGCGGTGGGCGTCGATGTGGTCCGATCCGTTTTGGGCGTCATCCTGTACCACGAAGATCGCGGTGTTTGGCCAAAACGTAGACTTGCTCACCGCCTCGACAATCCTCCCGAGGGCCAGGTCGTTCTCCGCCATGAAACTCGTCGGCGTGAGCGCCCCTGGCTTGCTGCCGCTGGTGTGGTCATTGGGAAGGCGTACGATCTGCAGCCGCGGCATCTCTCCTTCGGTGTCAAACCGATGCAGTTCCTCGATGAAGCGATCGGCTCGATCGAGGTCGGAATACTCCATGTCAAAACCACGAAAGAAGGGGTCGAAGCGACCTTCGAGCGAGGGCGTCTTGGCGGTGCCCGGCTGAGACGGATCCTTCCCGTTAGCCACCCATTCTCCATAACTGCGGACGCTCACACCGGCAGCGATCGCCCGGTCCCAGATGTAGCCACCAGCAGGCGTGGCAGCGACAAAGGCACCCTCGCTCGGATATGGGATCTTCTTGGAGTGGCCGTAGCCGAGTGGCCACTGCTTTTCCACGAAGTCGGTGGCGAACGCCCCCATGCTCCACTCATGGCCGTCGGCACTGACCTCACTTTCCACGTAAAAGTTGTCGAGCAGCACGAACTCCCGCGCGAGCGCATGGTGGTTCGGCGTGACCTTTTCAGGAAAGAGGCAGAGAGTTGGATCGCCTCGGCCCTCCGGCATGTCACCAAAGACCTGATCATAGGTGCGGTTCTCTTTCACGATGTAGATCACATGCGTGAGTGGGCTGGTGTCGCCTTTGCTACGGGGAACCGGATGCCCTTCGAGATTGGCCAGATCCTCGTCGGACGGGGGCTGCGGCATGCAGGCGTAGGCCGTCGCCGACCAGGCTGCCATCTGCTTGGTGAAGGCGTCTTCTCCGTCGGGCAGGTCAATAAAACTCACCGTGCCATCGAAGAGCCCGCCGATGTAGTCGGGCGTGGGCGCGCCGGCGAAGCCAGGCTTGGGGCCATTGCGATTGGAGTCGGAGATGATCCCCTTGCCGTTGGCGACCAGCAGCCGCTGCCCGTCAGCCGACAGTCGCACACTCGTGGGATACCATCCGACAGGGATGAAGCCGAGGCTTCGCGATCGCCCTGGCTCAGCCACATCAAACACGGCAACCGTGTTGATCGCGGCGTTGGCTACAAACAGCCGACCGTCGGCGGAGAGTGCGAGCGAGTTGGGTGTGTTGCCGGGCAAGGCATCGGGCGTGAGATTGGCGACCAACGTCTCGCTGATGGTGCCGCTGGCGGGATCAAGTACCGACACGCTGTTGCGGTTGGCGTTGGCCACGAAGAGTCGTGAGCCGTCGGGGGCGAGAAGCATTTCGTTGGGATGCTCCTCCACCTGCCAGCGAGCGACCTCCGCGAAACTGGCCAGATCAATGACGGCCACCGCCGCCTGCGACCAGAGCGACACATACAGCCTCCCGCGAGGCTCATCGAGTACGCACGCGTAGGGGAAGGGGAGGGTGGGGTCGGTGTTTTCGAGCAGCTGCTCGGCCCGCTTCGTCAGTGAGCGTTCGCTCGCGCCATCCTCCCTGGCGGCATCGGACTCGTCGCTTACGGCCGTCGAAGATTCCGCACCGGGAGGCTGTGCCTGCTTTTTCTGGGCGAGCGAGAGCTCACGTACTCGCGATTCGCCGTCGCCAGCGTCCGCCACCATCGACACGCTCTGCCCCCACAGGTTGGCGGCATAGAGGATGCGACCGTCGCCGCTCACCGCAATGCCTGCGGGAATGCCTCGCTCTTTCTTGTCGCGGAGCGGATACTCCGCGGCGGGGATCAGGGCTCCGGCCTCAAAACGATACGCTCGAATCGATTCATCGCTGCTTCCCGAGCAGAAGAGCCGCTCCCCCGATGTGTCGAAGGCCACGCCATAGAACGCCTCTGGGACAGCGGTCCGGCTGACGATGCTGCGGCTGCCGACGTCGAGCACGATCAGTTCATGCGGGCCGTAGCCGCAGTGCAGCACGACCGCGTACGTTCCAGCCGGATGCATCGCGATCGCAGCCGGGAAGTCTCCCACCGTCACCTGGCGGCCGACTGGCCTGAGCGACCATTGGTTGGGAAGCACCACCGAGCCGTCAGGCTGGGGGCCTGGAATGCGGGGCTCGGCAGCGGCGACCACCGTTGCTGAAACGGCGACGACGATCGCAACCGTCGTGCACCACAGCATGACGTGAATCCGGCAAGCCTGAATGAGACGCATCCTGTTGTTTCCCCAGCATTCGTGGGAGGCCTGTTTCGTAGGCCATTAGGATACCCTCCGCAAGCAAACGACGCCTTGTCACCGTGCCCCGGCTGGAAGCCTGTGTCACGGGTCGCGAAAAACGAAATACACCGCGGCACAGATGCACAGGGCTGCCCAGAGGTAGTTCAACTTCAGCGGCTGCTTCATGTACAGCACGGCAAACGGCACAAACACGCTGAGGGCGATCACCTCCTGTAGGATTTTCAGCTGCCCCAGATTCATGGTGGTGTAGCCGATACGGTTGGCTGGCACTTGCAGCATGTACTCGGCCAGAGCCACGCCCCAACTCGCCAAGGCTGCCAAGAACCAAGGTTTTCCGCTCATATCCTTGAGGTGGGCATACCAAGCAAACGTCATAAACACGTTGGAACAGATCAGCAGGAGCGTCGTCTGAAGCATGACGGGCATGGCGAAGCAGGTACCGAGGTACCTCCATGGGGATGGGGGACGCGAAACCAGGTGTGTCGTTCAGTCGAGTCTCACCGCCGCCAGAGCAGTTGCAGCCCGAGTCCCAGCCCGCTCCCAAAC
>JBMTLP010000399.1:0-3608 GCA_049433245.1 Pirellulales bacterium | reverse complement strand
CCCTGCAGTTGCTGCCTCTCTTGGTCCAAGGGCCTCCCGAGTCGTAGGCCACGGGTCTTCGCCTACCTCAAAGCCGGGCAATTTGGGAGGGTCGGGTAATTTCTCCCGCATCGCAGGACGCACGGTGATATCGCTTGCCGTGGAGTCCGATTGTTGTGTGGGGGGCACGCGGGTCGCCCCACTCGGCTCAGCTCCCCGACAAAGAATCTGCCTGCCATGCCGCGACGCCAGCCTTCACCTGCGCGACCCGCCCGCCGTGTCGCGACCAAGCGAATCTCTTTGGTGAACGTGCTGCTGGTCGTGGCCTGCTGCTGCGGTCTTGCGACTGCCTCGGGCTCCGAGTTACGTCGCTCCGCGATCGTGGAAGCCATCGCCTCGCAGCGTGACGCCGTGGTGAACATCCACGGCCAGAAGCTGCTCCCCGCCTCAGAGGGTGAGGAGTCCAAACGCGTCAATGGCATGGGCACGGGGGCGATCATCGATAGCCGCGGCTATGTGGTCACCAACTACCACGTGGTCGAGGGGGTGGAGCGGATTGAAGTCACGCTCGCGAGTGGTGCCACGACCTCTGCCAAGCTGATCTCGCACGACCTCCGCACCGATTTAGCGATCATCAAGATCAGCCCGCCGCATCAGTTGCAGGTGGTGCGAATCGGTACGTCGAGCGATCTGCTCATCGGCGAAACCGTGCTGGCCCTTGGGAACGCCTTCGGCTACGAGCACACCGTCACGCAAGGCATCGTTTCCGCACTGCACCGGTCGGTTGAAGTGAGTCGCACGCAGCGTTACGACGACCTCATCCAAACAGACGCCAGCATCAATCCAGGCAACTCCGGCGGCCCGCTGCTCAACATCGACGGCGAGATGATCGGCGTCAATGTTGCGGTGCGTGCTGGGGCGCAGGGGATTGGCTTTGCGATTCCCGTCGACAAGGTTCTCGAGGTCGTCTCAGAACTTCTCTCCGTTGAAAGGCTCGACCACACCTGGCATGGCATCGTCGCTCGCCGCGACCTGCATGGTGGGGCGATTGTCACCACAGTGCATAGGTCGAGCCCGGCCGAGCAGGTCGGTGTGCGGGCGGGAGATCGCATCGTCCGGGTTGGCAACTCGGTCGTAGCCAGTCAGCTTGACATTGAGCGAGCGATGCTCGGCCGCAAGCCAGGTGAACGGGTGAGCGTGGAGGTGGAACGAGCCGAAGGGCATGAGCAGATTGAACTGCCGCTCGCACAGTTGCGGTCGGATTCGATTTCACCCGATGAGCGCTGCTGGCGGGAACTCGGCCTGCGGGTTGCCATCATGGCTCCCGCACGCGTTCGGCAGTTGCAGAATCGCTACCGCGGCGGCTTGGAGGTGATCGAGGTGCGTCCTGGTGGCCCAGCCGACGAGCAGGGCATTCAGGCTGGCGACATCCTCGTGGGGCTGCATGTCTGGGAAACGATTCGGCCAGAAAACGTGTCGTATGTGCTCGATCGTGCTCAGCAGGAATACTTTGGTCCGCTGAAGTTTTACGTGTTGCGTGGTCGCGAAACGCTGTTCGGGCATCTCACGTGGGATACGATTCGGCGATAGCACCTGCAGGTGTTGCGGGTGGTGTGTGCTGAGTGTGTCGGGAGGTGCCAGGTGGAGCAGCGCTTCATCGAGTGGCTCATTGCCAGGGTGGGTGCAGATCCCCGCGAAGACGTGGGGATTGGCGACGACGCTGCGGTGCTGCGGCCGTCGGCCGGCCGGCGCACGGTGCTGTGCACCGACATGCTCTGCGAGGGGACGCATTTCCCCGCAGCGCCCGACTACGACCCTCGGGCGGTGGGACGGAAGGCCATCGCGGTGAATCTCAGCGACGTGGCGGCGATGGCTGGCCGTCCGGAGTCGGCGGTGGTGTCGGTGGCTCTCCCTCGTCGCGGCGGCAAGCAGGTCGCCGAAAGCCTTGTTGAGGGCATGGTAGCGGAGGCTGCCCGTTTTGGCGTGACGCTCGTTGGCGGCGATACCACCTCTTGGGATGGGCCGCTCGTTGTCAACGTGGCGATGCTGGGCAGTGTCGCTCCAGGGCGGATCTGGCGGCGAGATGGTTGTCGTGTGGGGGATGTGCTGTTGCTCACAGGTGCCTGCGGCGGCAGTCTGCTGGGGCGGCACCTAGCGGTGCAGCCGCGGGTAACGGAGGCGCGGCTGATCGCCGAAACGGTGACAGTGCATGGCGCGATCGATGTCAGTGATGGTTTGGCGCTCGATCTCTCGCGGATGATGGAAGCGAGCGGGTGTGGCGCCGAGTTGCAGCTGGCGGCGATTCCGATCCATGCGGATGCCCGTGCTGCTGCCGAAGCGGACTCATCGCGGGGCACGCCCCTGCACCGCGCGCTCGGCGACGGCGAGGATTTTGAACTGCTCATGAGCCTGGGGGCGGACGACGCAGCGTTGTTGCTCGAAATAGTCGCACGCGGCGAGTTGCCCGGCTGGCCTGGCACGCCCCTTACCGTGATTGGCAACGTGGTGGCCGAACGTGGGCTCGTGGCGCTCGCCGAAGACAACAGCCGGTCCGTCTTGCCGCCGCTTGGATACCAGCATGCCTTTGACTGAACCTGACGCCTCTGCTGCTCCTGATGCGTCGATCGCCTGTGTCGACGAAGTTGCCGTGGGCAGGTTTGCGAAGCACTTCGCCGCGGCCCTCCCGCCGCGGGTGATGATCGCGCTCGAGGGTGATCTCGGTGCCGGCAAGACGACGTTCGTGAAGATGCTGGCGTCGGCGGTCGGCATCAATCCTGCCGAGGTGACGAGCCCCACTTTTACGATCGTGCATCTCTACGAAGGGCCGCACGGCGCTGGCAACTCGCCGCCAGCCCGCCTGACCCACATCGACGCCTATCGGCTCAGTGGTGTCGATGAGGTGGTAGCGCTCGGCTGGGAGGAACTGGTCGCGGAGGAAAGTTGGCTGCTCGTGGAGTGGCCTGAGCGGATTGAGGCAGCACTCCCCGCAGAGCGGATTCGCCTGCACATCGAGATCACGGGGGAATCGTCACGAACGCTGCACCTCGCGGCGAGCAGCGATCGCCTCAAAGACGCTGTGCACGTGGCTGCCGTCGGCTTTCAGGCCTCGGCCGAGTGAGCCACGTCACCATGTGCAACGCTGCAGATTGCCCGCACACCGCCTCGTGGCAGTCGCGGCAAACTACGCAGCTCGGCCGTTTGCATGAGGCTCGGTCATGCTCTGAAGCTCGATGACGACATCTTCTCGGAGCACCTGCTCCAGTCGCTCGAGGGCTCTGGCCACGGGGGCGCCGTCGAGCAACCGGTGATCAGCGAGGATGGTGACGAGGCTGTGACCTGCAGGGTCGAGCGGGCCGTAGGTGAGGCTGGTGGTCAGTGGGCTCGGGTGAAACCGGTTGTACGCGGACTGGCCAGCGAGCGTGGAGAGGCTGAAGGTGCCCATGCGTTTTGCACGCTTTCGCGAAGCCGTGTGCAGATTCCACCACAGCACCGTTTTTCTCAGCCAACGCGGGAGGCCGGCCAACTCCCGCTGGCGACGGAAGACGTCGTCGACAGGCTCGGTGGCGTGGCGTGAGATGGCTGCCTGGAGAGCCTGGAGCGGCTGCTGGTCGGGAGCGGGAAGCTGTGCC
>JBMTLP010000398.1:0-3629 GCA_049433245.1 Pirellulales bacterium | reverse complement strand
GCCTGAGACTGAAGAGCGGGTCGCGGAGACGATCGCCGTGATGTCGCAGAAGGCCGCGGAGCATGGCCGTACGATTGACTTCGGTTTTCGCAGCCATGTGATCGTGCGGGAGACTGAGGCCGAGGCCCGGGCTGCGGCTGATCGTCTGATTTCCAAGCTCGACCGGGCACGCGGCGAGGCGATCAAGCAACGGAGCCAGGATGCCACAAGCGCCGGCGTGCTCCGCCAGGATGCGCTCCGCGAGGCGGCGGGAGATCTTTGGCTGGAAGATCATCTCTGGAGCGGTGTGGGCCTCGCGCGGAGTGGCTGCGGCAGCGCGATCGTGGGTGACCCCGAGCAGGTACTCGCGAAACTGGAGCGATACATGGACATGGGGATGCGAGCCTTCATCCTCAGTGGCTACCCGCATCTCGACGAGTGCGATCTGTTTGCCACGCATGTGCTGCCAAGATTGCCGACTTGCAAACTCAACGAGCATCAGCAGCGGCGTGTTGCCAATCCCTCAACCCCGCTGACCACCGCGCCGCGAAGCTAGGGTGACGCCCTGCTAGGCAGCAACTCGACGCTACCGCCCGCACACACACACACGAGGATCTTCGCCGATGACTGCTCCCGTTCGCTTTGCACTGGCTGGCTACGGCGCATGGGGGCGTTATCACGCGACGTCGATCGAGGCCAACCCCGACGCCGAGCTCGTGGCCGTGACCGCACCATCGGCTGCCTCGCGGGCGTCCGCGAAGGAGGCCCATCCTCAGGCCGGAGTCTTCTCCGATGCCATGGAGATGATTGCTCAGGTCGACTGCGATGTTGTCGCCATCGTGACACCGAGCCACACGCATCGCAGTCTGACAGAAGCAGCGCTCTCGGCGGGTCGGTTCGTACTCTTAGAGAAGCCGATGGCCATCACGCTTCCTGACTGCCAGGCGATCGCCAGGGCTGCGGCAGCGAGCGGAGGTCGCCTGGCCATCGGGCATGAACTGCGACTTTCGTCGCAGTGGGGGGAGATCCGCCGGATCATCGAGCGGGGCACGATCGGACAGCCGCAGTATGTGCTCGTGGAACTCTCGCGAAAGCCCTATCGTCTGGGTGCAGATGGTTGGCGGTATGACCAAGCCCGGGTTGGCAGCTGGGTGCTCGAGGAGCCGATCCACTTCTTCGACCTCGCTCGCTGGTATCTGCGAGAAAGTGGCGAACCGGTGGAGTTGGTTGCCTTCGCGAACGCACGTGATCCTGCCCGCCCGCTGCTCTACGACAACTTCTCTGCCATGTTTCGCTGCGAGAACGGCAGCTACGCCGTGGTCTCGCAAACGCTCGCTGCTTTTGAGCATCACCAGACAGTGAAGGTCAGCGGCACCAAAGGGGCGCTCTGGGCCGGCTGGAGCGGAGCCCTTGATCGCACCACCGAGCCGACGGCGTTCCTCAAGGTGTTTGATGGGGAGCACCTTGTTGAGGAGCCGCTTCCGCGAGCAAGCGGTGAGGTCTTTGAACTTCGCGAGGAGATCGCAGCTTGCGTGGCGTGCGTGCGGGAAGGAGCCGCACCGGTGGCTGATGCCCGCGACGGACTCTGGTCTGCTGGCCTGTGTTTGCTCGCCGAAGAGTCGATTCGTCAGGGGCAGACGCTCCGGGTCGCGGAGATGCTGGACACTCAGGCCACAGGAGCAGAGCGATGACTGACCAGCGTTCCCGGTGGTATACGGGAGTCACACGCTATCAATGGCTCGTGCTCACGGTTGCCTCGCTGGGGTGGGTGTTCGATGCGTTTGAGGGGCAGATCTACAACATCACTCGCGCCGACATGCTGCCCGACCTGCTCGGTGTGGCAGCCGACGACCCGCTGGTGAAACTCTGGGGGGAGCGGTTCCTCGGCGTGTTTCTGATTGGCGGCACACTTGGCGGCTGGCTGTTTAGTTCGCTGGCGGACCGTTGGGGACGCAACCCCGTGATGGCTCTGACGATCCTCTTCTACTCCCTCTTCTCAGGCCTTACGGCCTTTGCGGGTGAGATCTGGCAGGTGGGGGCGTTGCGGTTTCTGGTGGCGATGGGAGTCGGTGGCGAGTGGGCCGTAGGAGCAGCACTCGTCTCGGAGGTGTTTCCCAAGGAAGCACGTGAACGCGCTGGCGGGATCTTTCACGCGACGAGTGTGGCAGGGCTGTGGATGGCGGCGGCCGTGGGGCTCGCCGTGGGCACGCAGTGGCGATACGCCTACCTCTTGGGCGTGATACCGGCTGTGCTCGTGCTCTGGGTGCGGCTCTCGATTCGCGAGCCAGAGTCATGGCAGCAGGCGAGGCTGACGAAAGCCAAACAGCTCGGCAGCTACCGAGAGTTGCTCGGCGATCCCACGTGGCGACCACGAGCGGTGTATGGAGCGCTGCTTGCGATGGTCGGGCTGGCCACGTTCTGGGGGGTGGTGGTGGCCGGGCAGGATATCGCCCGCGATCTGCTCGAGAGAGCGGGTGATGCGGATGCCTCGCGGAAGGCAAAGATTGCCTTTGGCTTTGTGCAGACCGCAGGTGCCGGTGCTGGGATGCTCGCTTTCGGGCCCATCGCGGCTCGCCTCGGCTGCCGAAGAACGTTTGCCATCATGCATGTGGTGGCTGCGATCATCACACCGGTGATCTGCTGGCTGCCGTCAAGCATGGGAGGCTATCCGCTCTTGCTCGCCCTGCTCCCGATCTTCGGCTTCTTCGCGCAAGGCATCCACGCGGGCTACGCGGTCTACTTTCCCACGCTCTTTCCCACCCACCTCCGCGCGACTGGCTCTGGCTTCTGTTTCAATACCGGACGGATTCTGGCGGCACCAGTGCTGATCTGGCTCTCGGCCTGGATGAAGGCCACGCTGGACCTGCGGCTGGCGATCACCTGCTTGGGCGGCATGTTTCTTGTCGGCCTCGTGTTTCTCCAGCTTCTTCCTGAAACCCAGGGGCAGGATCTGCCAGAGTAGTCTGTTCTCCTTCAACTTCGTTTCGACACCTTCTTGGGAGTTGCCACCACGATGCCCGATACCGCGTTACCCGTTCCTGTGCCCGCCGCCTTCGGCAACGCAGAGCAAGCCTTGCCATCGGTCGGCCTCGGGTTGTGGAAGATCCCACCGGCCGAGGTTGGCGGGTTGATCGAAGAAGCGGTTCGTGTGGGCTACCGGCATCTCGACAGCGCCTGCGACTACGGCAACGAAGTGGAGGCCGGCGTTGGCATCGAGAAGGCGCTCGCGGCAGGCCACTGCACGCGTGACGAGCTGTGGGTCACCTCAAAACTCTGGAACACCTATCACGCGCCAGAGCATGTGCGACTTGCGGCTGAGCGAACACTCCGCGACCTCCGGCTCGATGTTCTCGACTGCTACCTGGTTCACTTTCCGATCGCCCTCACCTACGTACCGTTTGAAACCCGCTATCCGCCGGGCTGGTTCTTCGATCCCCATGCCGACTCGCCCTCGATGCAACTCGCGCGTGTGCCGTTGGCAGACACGTGGGGGGCGATGGAAGATCTTGTCGACGCCGGACTTGTGCGGCGGATCGGGGTCTGCAACGTGGGCACGGCGCAGCTGCGAGACCTACAGGCAGGAGCAAGGACTCAGCCAGCGGTATTGCAGGTCGAGATGCACCCGCTGCTAGCCCAGGAGAAGTTGCTGC
>JBMTLP010000397.1:0-3630 GCA_049433245.1 Pirellulales bacterium | reverse complement strand
GAGCAGGTCATTGACGGTCATCTCAAGCCGGAGCGGGCCGGGGGCAATCCCCTCAGGAAGTTGCAAGATGTAGCGGGCAAAGTAATCGCGTCGCGGAGCCGGGCAACGCTCAGCCAACGGGGGAAACTTCCATTCGTGGAGACACTCCCCTGATGTGTTCACCAACTTGAGTTGCGTGTCGAGTTTGGTGGCATGGCCGTCGGGACCCGCGTCGCTGGTGAGATTATCCACCTCAAAGTAGACAATGATCTGCTGTCCGACGTGAAACCGAGACACATCGCACCGCTCAACATCACCCCAAGCCCGAACCTGCCAGGCGAAGCATGGGTTGTCGACCCGGAGGGGCGCTTGACGGCGAGCCTCGGCGAGGGCGGCCTCCAGTCGCTGCATCGTTTCCTCAGGTGAGACCGTGGCTTCCTCCGCGACAGGCAGTTCTCGAATCGCGGTCGTCACCCGGTCCGCCAAGAGACCTGGGCTCGCTTCCGAGACGATCGCGGCCTCTTCGGCCTCGGCGAGCGTTTCCCCGCTCACAGGCTGGACTTCGGCGTCGGCCGTCGTGGCAAGGGCAGGGGCAGCAACGTCTGCCTCCACCGCGGGCGGGACGTCGGCCACGGCCTCAACGGCGGGCGTCTCTGGAATAGCCTCCTCAGCCGCCATCGCTTGCTCGATCTCCACCGCGGTCAACAGCGGCTCTTCCAGGGAAGACTCCCCAACCTCGGCAAGCGAAACACCCTCGCTCGACTCGTCAGCGAGCGACTCCGCCGGCGCTTCTTCAGCCACGTCCACCACCATCTCTTGCGACGGCTCGGGATCGATGTCTTCCGCAGCAAGTTGCTCGGCCACGGCCTCGATCGCCTTGTCGCCTTGTGCGGCCTCTTCCAGAGTGCTGGCAAACGACTCGATCACCACCGGCCAGTCTTTCTGGTTCGTGGAATCGAGGGTTTCTAGGAGCATCTGCCGAGCTTCGGCGTCGAGCCGCCCAACGGCGGCGAGCCGGGTAATGGCCGAATCGAGTGCCTCCTCGAGCGACATCATGTCGACCGCGTCTTCATCGTCGGCCAGCAGGTCTTCTTCGTCGGTTTCCGCCGGATTCTCCGCCCGTCTGCCGTATTCGGCGATTTCTCGCATCGCATCACGAAGCGCAATCGCAGTCAGTGACGAAGTGCAGCCGGCGTGGCTCACCACGAGCAGCATCAACACCGTGATCCAGACCAGCCGTCCTGTGGCGGCGGCGTTCGCGGAGAGAGGGGCGTCGGTTCTGATGCGATGTTTGGTCATGTGCGCGGCAGTTTCTGCAGAGGCAGCGGCTCTCTTCCCCACGTAGCACACCACCCCACGACCTGGCGGCATGAGGATGGCGGTACCACGAGCGGCGAGAGGGTAGGGCCGCGGCCTCGGCTGGAGCAAGCCCAAACAGGGCACCCACGCACAGGCCACCCACGCGTGGCTCTCCGCGGCTTGAATCCGGCATTTCACTCCCTGGAGTCGGACTTCTTCCGCGAACGGCTACAATCAGCAGCACGAGGGGCCGCGATGCCCCGCAGGCCCCATTTTTTGCGAGGAAGCGACTCATCCCATGACGGCATCGGATCATGCTTTTGCGGAAGTTCCGCATGCCTGGACGCATCGCCATGTGCTCGACCTTGAGCGGCTTTCGGCAGACGAAATCACCCTGCTGCTCGACACGGCGACCGCGTTCAAGACCGCCACGCACGGCTGTCGAACGAAGTTGTCTGCCCTGGCTGGGGCCACCGTCGTCAACCTGTTCTTCGAGAGTTCCACCCGCACGAAGACTAGTTTTGCCCTCGCCGCCCGCCGACTGGGGGCGGATGTCGTCGACTTTTCAGCAGCAGGCAGCAGCCTCTCGAAGGGGGAGTCGTTCATCGACACCGCCAAAAACCTCGAGGCGATGGGCATCGACGCCGTCGTGGTCCGCCACCACACCCCCGGCACGCCTCACCTGCTCACGCAGCACCTCGGTGTGGGTGTAATCAACGCCGGTGACGGCCCTCACGAGCATCCCACCCAAGGGCTTCTCGACATCCTCTCCATTCGTGAGCAACTCGGTTCTCTGGATGGCATCACGGTGGGGCTGGTGGGCGATATCGCCCACAGCCGGACCGCCCGCTCCAACATCTGGGGGCTAACAAAGCTTGGTGCCAAGGTGATCCTCTGCGGTCCTCCCACGCTCGTTTCTCAGCGTTGGCGGGAACTCGGGGTGGAAGTTTCCCACGACCTCGATGCGATCCTGCCACGGTGCAACGTGCTGAATCTGCTGCGGATTCAGTTTGAACGACAGAACACCCGGCCATTCCCATCGGTCCGAGAATACGCCCACCTCTACGCCATGGATAAGCGGCGGCTGCGACGTGCTCGCCCCGATCTCGTCATCCTGGCCCCAGGCCCAATTAACCGGGGTGTGGAAGTCACCGCCGATGTGGCCGACTGCCCACAGTCCTTGATCCTTGACCAGGTCACCAACGGGCTCGCCGTTCGGATGGCGGCTCTCTGGCTGACCTGCGGACGCCGCACCGCCTCTCCGTCTTCCGCTCAGTCAACTGGAGCCACTGCCTGATGCCCACGCTCTTGATTCAAGGGGGCCGTCTCGTCGATCCCTCGCAGTCACTCGATACCGTTGGCAACGTCCTGATTTGTGACGGCCGCATCGTGGCGATCGGTCCCGGGGCCGGATTGGAAGACGACGTTGTGGCGGACGAGGTGGTCGACGCCAGCGGGCTGATCGTGACCCCTGGCCTGATCGACATGCACGTGCACCTTCGCGAGCCTGGCCGCGAAGAAGACGAGACCATCGAAACGGGAGCTGCTGCCGCTATCGCCGGCGGCTTTACGAGCGTCGCCTGCATTCCCAACACCGAGCCTCCCATCGACACGCAGGCAGCGGTGGAGTTCATCCACCAGAAGGCCGCCCGCGCCGACGCCTGCAACGTGTTTGTGGTGGCGTGTGCGAGCAAGAACCGGGAGGGCAAAGAACTCGCTGAAATCGGCCAGCTTGTGGAAGCCGGTGCCGTGGCCTTCAGCGATGACGGCGCTCCAGTCTACGACGCCGAGTTGATGCGGCGTGTGTTTGAGTACTGCCGGATGTTCAACAAGCCCTTCCTTGCCCATGAAGAGGTGCTGGAACTCACCGCCGGCGGTGTGATGCACGAAGGGCTCGTGTCGATGGTGCTCGGGCTCAAAGGCATGCCAGCGGCTGGCGAAGAGGTGATGATCGGTCGCGACATCGCCCTCGCTGAGGTCACTGGCGGGCGGTTGCATGTGATGCACCTCTCCACGGCTGGCGGGGTGGAACTCGTCCGCCGTGCCAAAGCCCGCGGAATCGCCGTCACTGCGGAAGCGTCTCCCCATCACTTCACGCTCACCGACGAATGCCTGCGTCACTTCGACTCCAACTACAAGATGAGCCCTCCGTTGCGGACAGCGGCGGACGTCGAAGCGATTCTCGAAGGCCTCGCCGACGGAACGATCGACTGCATCGCCACCGACCACGCACCGCACGCTGTCGAAAAGAAGATGCTCGAACTGGACCGGGCCCCGTTTGGGATTCTCGGTTTGGAAACGGCGGTGGGGCTTTCGATCACCCGGCTGATCGTGCCGGGCCGCATCGATTGG
>JBMTLP010000396.1:0-3632 GCA_049433245.1 Pirellulales bacterium | reverse complement strand
GCGGCAGTCTCAACTCTTCTTCAGCCACCAGCGCCCAAGGTGTGCCGGGGTGCTCTTCCACAACCCGATGGAGCATGGCGATCGCATCCGTGGCGAGTTTCTGCAACTGCGAGCCCACCTGCGTGATGTCCTCGTCAGGCGCGAGCTCCCAGGTGTCGCTGTCCTCCCGCTGAAAGTTCATGCCTCCCTTGGCCTGGGCAAGCATGCGGTTGTAGGCCTCCGTCCTGACCTTCACGGCCATCACACGGCCCATCGCCAGGTCATACCCTGCCTGCCATCGTTTTTCGGTCAGCTTTTCACGGTCCTTCATGCCCTCAAGCAAGGTTGCGTAGACCATGTCGATCTTGGGCTCGATTTTGGCGGCAACTTTCTGGGCCTCGGTGAGCAACCTGACGAGATCGCCGTCGTTCCGCCGAGGAAACTGCATGACGGGCTCCTCCATCGGAGAAATCTCGGTGCCTCGGGCTGCGAGCACCAGCGATCGGATGGCAGCGTTCTCCGCGATGCGGCGGTCCAACTCATTGATCGGCAGATAGGTGGGGGCGTATTCCCGCATGGTGTCGCTGTCAAAGAAGTATCGCAAGTTTGCCGACATCGCCGCGGTTTCTCGATCACTCAGGCGGCCGCGATGCTCGCGATTGGCATGAACGCAGAAGTAGATCCCACTGGTTTCGCTGCACAGCCGTGAGAGGGCATACGGACCGAACCCAGAATCGATGGCCTCGTCGGCATACCGGCCGGTGCGAATGCGGACGACCTCTGGATAGAAACTCTCCGGTCCCTGCTCAATCTGGGCCCACTGTGGCTCCTGAAAGTATTCCGGGTCCGGATCGACAAACTTGAACTGCACCTCCCGCATCCCGAACGGCGAAGGCACACCCACGACATAGACCGGGATCCCGAGCGATCGGCAAGTGTGGACCGCCTCATCAACACGCTGCTGGTCGTTGCCCACTTCATCGGTGAACACGACGAGCATGACGTTTTTCTGCGGACGGGCCGTGCGTAGAGGACGGCTGCGATTGGCTGCTTCAATGACCGCCGTAAACGTGAGTTCCGCCCCCGACTCATCGATTGGAATGGAACGGATCGCCTCCACCACTTCTTCAGCCTGCCCGGTTGGCTTGTCGGTGTAGACGTTCACGCGATCGCCAAAACCGATCACCACGTTGGTCAGGGCTGGCTTGTTGCTGGACTGACGCGTGGCCCCCAACTCTTCAAAGACCGTCTGCATGCGTTCGGCGATTTCACGACGCTGCGACTCGAGGCTGAGCGACTGATCGAACAACCAGCACACCACTGTCGGGCGTTGTTCCAGTTTGTTGCGGATTTCGCCCGTCAGGCGATCAACGGCTCCGGCAGCCCCAGTCACCCCCACACCGACCTGACCGGGCACCACGATCGACATGTCGAGTTTGGTGGCGGTTGGGACGACCTCCATCGACTCCAAAGCAATCTCACTCACCATCTCCGGGAGTGGTTCGACCGGCACCGTGGGAATCTCCGACACCGTGGCTGCAAAGGACTGCGCAACCCCTTCACCCGCATCACTGACCGCCCCCGATTCCGGAGAAGGCTGCTCCGAGACCACAATCTCGGCGGGAGGCAGATAGGTGTCTTCCTCAACTACAGGCGACGGATCGATGAGGGTGACGCGAGACACGGCGTCGTCTGGGGGATCCAACACCAGACTGGCGAGCGTCAGGAGCACCGCCACATGCACGATGAGGCTGACCGCCCACGCTGGCACGCCAGACCGCTCTGCGACCTGTACCAGGGGTTGATCATCTGCCTCATGGCGTGGATCTGGACTTGCCTTACCCATCGATGGTCGATCCCAAGAGTGCCTTTCGAGCCCCAAACGCGTCGTTCAAGTATACGAAGAACAACCGCAGCATGAGGCGTGTTTTTGACCAGGCTGCATGCCCAAGCGGGCCCGATTCCCCTGCTGCTAGAAGCCCGCCCCCCTCTCGCGGTAAGATGGGGTTGGTGTGGAGAACACTGAGTCGCCGCCCGACACTGACGGTTTTGCGGAATCTTCCGACGGACACGTGTGAACCGATGCAACATCCATTGCTACCTTTTGATCGGCAGGACCGTGACTTGGCACGACAACAACGACGTGGGTGGCTGCTGATCTTGGCCGCCGCCGTCGCTGGTGGAGGTTTTCACGCCAACCACGCGAGCGCGCAACCTGCCGAAGCTGCCGGCGCCCAGCGGGAAACCTTACAAACCAGCGATGGCGTGGATCTCGCGCTTTGGTACTACCCCGCGGCGACCGAAACAGCCGTGGCCACGGTTATTTTGGTCCACGACCTGGGGAGTTCTCACACAGCCCTCGAATCCCTGGCCGTCGGCCTCCAGGCTGCCGGCATGAGCGTGGTGGCCCCCGATCTGCGTGGGCATGGCGAGAGCACCCAACGTCGCCTCCCCAGTGGCAGCACCGAGGAACTCGAGGCCAACCGGCTGCTCAAGCGAGATCTCGAGGCGATTGCGATGTCTCAGGGTGGGCGTGTTCGCGAGCAGGCTCAGCTTCGCGGCGATCTCGAAACGGTCTATCAATGGATTCGCAGGACTGCCCGCTCTGACCAACGTCTCTCTGCAACAAAACTCTGCCTGCTTGGCTCAGGGCTGGGAGGCACACTGAGCAGTGTGTGGACTGCTGTGGATGCGGCCTGGCCGCCGCTCGCTGCGGGCCCCCAGGGGGGCAACGTGAAGGCCATCTGCCTGATCAGCCCGGTGTTCTCGCTCAAAGGGGCCACCATCGGCCCTGCCCTCCAAACGCAGAGCCTGTCTCGAGACCTCCCTCTTCTCATGCTCGCCGGTGAGCGCGACCGCGATGCCTCTCGCATCTTCGGCCAGCTCAAGAAAACACGAGCAAAAGCGTGGTTCGAACAGAAGCCTGACGGCACACAGGAGCAGGCCAAAGAAGTCGAAAACCCCACGACCGACGCGTCCCTGTTTCTACTGGCCTATGCCAGCAGCGAAACTGCGGACGGCTTGGCGAAGGCAGGCAGTCAAGCCTTTGTACCGACCATCGCGGACTTCTTTAGCAAGCAACTCGCGAAGTAAGTTCTCCTGAGACCAGAATCGCGAGTTCAGCCTCCCTGGCTTGGCTCAATCCAGCCGCCGGGTCGCTGATTGCGCGGGTTTTGCTCCGGGGGCGGTGGGAGCAGGAGAACGACACCGATGGGGAGCAGATCGGGCGACGGCAGGCGATCTCGGTTCGCCTCGTAGACCATCTGCGCCGCGGCGGGATGCCCGTAAAAACGTGTGGCGATCGAGGTCAAATCATCCCCATCAGATACCGCATACGCTGTGGCACGTCGCTCGGGAGTTGGTGTGCCCGACTCCATTGGTGCTTCGTTGAACGCACCAGGAAAACCCATCTGCAAGGAAACAGGGGTCGCCGCGGTCGGCGTCTGCTTCCAGGTTGATCCACCAACGAGCGGTGGCGGAGCATGCGCATCAAGCAGAGGTGGGGGCGGCAAATCCAACGCCGATCGGTAGGCCGACTCCAGCGGGGGCGCCAAACTCGCGAGTTCGCTGGGCACGGCGGGCAAAGGCTGTGGTGGCGGGAACGCGTTAGGCTCTGCGACGAGTTCCGCCAGCGGAGCCAGGACGGCCGCAGC
>JBMTLP010000395.1:0-3641 GCA_049433245.1 Pirellulales bacterium | reverse complement strand
GTTCGCTTTTTTGTCGTGTCTCCGCAGGGTTGAGGCTGCTCGCATGCTCGATGTTGTGTCGATTTCGGATGCCCAGACGGGTGCCGTGGCAGAGTTTCTTCCTGGTCGCGGCTTCAACTGCTGTTCTGCGAGGCTCCCAGTGGCCGGCCGGCTGGTGGAAGCGATCTGGTGTCCGTCCGGATTTCGCGAGGCGGGCACGCGGCCCAGTTCGGGAGGGATCCCCATCCTCTGTCCCTACCCAGGTCGGCTCGCGTCGACGTCGATGGAGTTTGAGGGAGCCACCTACGACCTCGAGCCTGCCGAGCAGTTTGGCCGACCGATCCATGGCTTCGCCCACGACCGCGCGTGGCAGGTACTGGGGCAGTCAGCCTCGTCTGTAACGGCGAGCTTTCGCCTCTCACGGGATGCTCCTGAACGGCTCGGCCGCTGGCCCGCCGACTTCGAACTCGTGGCGGAATGGCGGATCGACGGGGGGCGACTCACGGGGCAGTTCACACTGACTGCCTTGGGACGCATGCCTGCGGCGCTTGGTCTGCATCCCTACTTTCCTGTGCCCCTCGTCGCCGGCGGCGATGCCGACACCTGCGAACTCGATGTGCCCACGCATCTGTGGCAGCCGCAGCATGATCTCTTGCCGGTCGGCCCTCTGGAGCCAGCTTCCGCGAGAGCCCTGTTTCCCGGACGTGTGCCGCTCGCAGGCCATTCTTTTGACGACGCCTTCACGGGGCTCAATGCGAGTCCGGAGGGTGGTGAAGAGCAGCAGGTCTTCACGGCGGTCGTCGATCCCGTCGCCGGCATCTCCGCCGAGCTGACGTTTGATCCCGTGTTTACCACGTGTGTGCTCTTTACCCCGTCGCATCGCGAGGCGGTCTGCATCGAACCCTACACCGTGCTCCCAGGCGCCGCGTCTTTTGACCCGGCTCGTGGCTGGAAGGTTCTCGATAAAGGCGAGTCGCTGCGGGCGAGTGTGCGGTTAGGGCTGAACCGCCCTCAACCGCCACGTGCAACTGTCCGCGACACAGTCCGGAACTAGTGGCCTACGGCAGTTGCAGCCCACCGCGATTGCACCCAACACCGGGCGAGGATGTTCGACTGTTCGGGGCTCGCAGCGCTCACGACGCGGGAGGCATGCTGCCGGGAGCCTGTGCAGCCGGGGGCGTGACCACGCGGATGCCGAGTTCCTCCAGTTGCTTGGCGTCGACACCACCCGGTGCGCCGGTGAGCAGGTCTGAGGCTTTCTGCGTTTTGGGAAACGCTATCACATCGCGGATGTTGTCGAGCCCGCCGAAAAGCATCACCCAGCGGTCGATGCCCAGCGCGATCCCGCCATGTGGCGGTGCCCCGCTGGCAAGCGCGTCGAGCAGGAAGCCGAAGCGTTCGCGGGCGGTTTCTGCCGACAACCCGATCAGGCCAAACACCTTCTCCTGCACCGCTGAATCGTGGATTCGAATCGTGCCGCCGCCCGCTTCCGATCCGTTGATCACGAGGTCGTAGGCCACGGCCCGACAGGCAGCTGGATCGCTGTCGAGCAACGGCAGGTCTTGAGGTCGCGGCGCCGTAAAAGGATGGTGCATGGCGGTCCAGCCCCCCGTTTCCGGGTCGTGGGCAAACATCGGGAAGTCGACCACCCACGAGCAGTGCAGCGCCTTGGGATCGTAGAGTTTGAGCGCGGCACCTAGATGCTTCCGCAGCATGTGAAGGGCTTTGCAGCTGACCTCAAAACTATCCGCCACCAGCAGCAGCAGATCGCCGGCGGTGCCACCCAGACGTTCGCGGAGCCGCTCGTCGATGCCGTTGGTCAGGTTCTTGGCGACAGGGCCGGTGAGGGCCCCCGCTTCCTCGACCTTGAGCCACACAAGCCCCTTGGCACCCGCGTCGATCGCGATCTGGGTGAGGTTGTCGAGGTCCTTGCGGGAGAAGCGAGCCGCCGCTTCGGGAACACGGATGCCTCGCACGCGTCCGCCCGCATCGACCGCTCCACGGAACACGCGGAAGTCGGAGTCGCCCGCGATGTCGGTTGCATCGGTGATCTCCAAGCCATACCGCTGGTCGGGAGCGTCGTGGCCAAACCGCTCCATCGCCTCATCCCAGGTGATTCGCGGCAGCGGCAGTGGCACCTCGAGGCCAAGAACCTTTTGCGCCGTCTTTTGCACGAGGCTGTCGATCACCCCCATCACGTCGTCGGCTTCGACAAACGACATCTCGACGTCGAGTTGGGTGAACTCAGGCTGACGATCGGCCCGGAGGTCTTCATCGCGAAAGCATTTGGCCACCTGCACATAGCGATCAAAGCCCGCCATCATCAGCAACTGCTTGTAGAGCTGCGGCGACTGGGGCAGGGCAAAGAAACTGCCGTGATCGAGCCGGCTCGGCACAAGGTAATCGCGAGCGCCTTCGGGCGTGCTCCGCCCAAGCATCGGTGTTTCCACATCGATGAAGCCGAGTTCATCGAAGTGGTCACGCATCAGCTTGACCATCCGATGGCGAAGAAACAGGTTGTCTTGCATCGCCTGACGGCGAAGGTCGAGCCAGCGGTGCGTGAGCCGCACCTCTTCGCCGGGGAGTTCAACCGCTCCTGGTTGAAATACGGGCGTCTCGGCTTCGCTGAAGACCACGAGCGTGGTGCAGGCCAGTTCGATGCCGCCCGTGGCCATCTTGGGATTGACGGTGCCCTCGGGCCGCGGCGACACCGTGCCCGTGGCTTGGATCACCCATTCAGGCCGAATCCGCTTTGCGGCAGCGAGGGTGGCTTCACCGCTTTCCGGGCCAACAACAATCTGCGTGCGACCGTAGCGGTCGCGGAGGTCGAGGAAAATCACCCCCTTGTGATCGCGAACGCGATCTACCCAGCCAGAGAGGGTGGCGGTGGTGCCGGAGTGGTCGGGACGAAGTTCGCCGCAGGTGTGGCTTCGAAGCATTGAGGGTTCCTCGCATGGACGATTTGCGAGGATGCTACCCGATCGCGGCCGTTAGGAGGATGACCAGTGCCAAGAGTACGGCCAGACCCAGGAAACCGAAGCCAACCCAGACCACCATCGCTGCGGGAACGCCGAGCGAACTGCCCATAAACAGGGCCGCCAGTGAAGCCCCCGCGAAACCGAGCGTTGTCGCGACCGACAGCCAAGCAAGCACTTTTCGCATCGTGTTCTCCTACGCTCTTTAGACCGGAGGAGCCGAACGGACAGGGCGGCTCAGGAACGGCTCCCCCTCAAACGGAAACTCCATCTGCTCATCGGCATCACTCGACGGGTCTAATTCGCGGAACAGCTGGCTGGGCTGGATGTCGCGATTATGCTGATATTTCTTGCTCGAGTATTCTGTGATGTCGCCCGTGATCTGGTGGAAAAAGATCTGGCAGATCGGCACGCCCGGATAAATCTTCACCGGCTGTACGGCATACATTTCGAGCGTCCAATAGCCTGCGAAGCCCACATCGCCAAAGCCTGCGGTGACATGCACAAACAGGCCGAGTCGCCCGATGGAACTGCGGCCTTCAATCATGGGAACGAGGTTATGCGTCTCGGTCCGCTCCACAGTGCGGCCAAGGTAGAGGTGATTCGGGGCGAGCACCAACCCGTCCGCAGGAATCGAGAGCCGCTGCACGCGGTTGCTTTTCCGCATGTCGAGCACGACCTCCTCAT
>JBMTLP010000394.1:0-3642 GCA_049433245.1 Pirellulales bacterium | reverse complement strand
GATGGCCCCCTGCGTGCTCTGGATCGATGAGATCGACAAGGGCTTTGGCGGCGATGCCCGCAGCGATGGCGGCACCAGCCAGCGGGTGCTCGGCACCGTGCTCACCTGGATGGCCGAAAAAACAAGCGCCGTGTTCGTGGTGGCCACCGCCAACGGCGTGGAGCGGCTGCCGGCCGAACTGCTGCGCAAGGGCCGCTTCGATGAGATCTTCCTGCTCGATCTGCCCGACGCCGCCGAGCGCCGCGCCATCCTCGACCTCCAGCTGCGCCGCCGCCGCCCCAGCCACACGATCCCACTGGAGGTGCTGGTGGATCGCACCGCCGGCTTCTCCGGCGCCGAGCTCGAGCAAACGGTGATCGAGGCGATGCACCTGGCCTTCAGCGACCAGCGCGACTTCGGCGAGGCCGACCTGATCGTGGCCGCTAGCCAGGTGGTGCCCCTCTCCCGCACCGCCCGCGAACAGCTCGAAGCCCTCAAACACTGGGCCAGCGGCGGCCGCGCCCGCCCCGCCTCCGGCGCCAGGCCCTAAGGGCCGCGCAGAGGGAAGCGGAGGCCGGCCTGAGCACTCACCAGCTGAGCCAAGCGACCTCGACAGGCCGAAAGGCAATCGCTAGGGTGCTGGCAGCATTGCGTTCGGACGATTGGCAGTTCGATCCATCAAAGAGCCCTGGCAATTGCTCAGCCTGATGGCCGATGGGATCGAAGAGGTAGTTAACCACATCGGCGACGGAAAACTCGGCTACCGTGACTTCATCATTCTCTGCAATATTGCCGCCCACCCCGGCGCCACCGCCAAGGATCTGATCGAAGCCACAGGTTTTGATCAGGCTCAGATTTCGCGCATCCTGCTACGGTTTATTGATGGTCATTTGATCCGTCGTCTCAGCGACCCGAACGAATCGCGTCGCTACCGCTACTTCATTCAGCCAGGCGATACAGCCAAACAACTGCTCTACAGCTGCAATCTGATTCTCGAGCGCACCGCCAAGCGCGAATCTCCAGCTGTTGGTCAGATGCTGCTGGCCGCCACCAAAGGCAACAATGCCTACCGGCAGCAGATCTGGAAGCAGGTGAAGGTGATTTTCGAACGGGAGCTCAATGGCGAATACATTCCTCGCCCTGACCCCATCTCCAGCACCGCTGCCTCCTCCGGCACCGCAATCAACCCGCCCCGAGCCACCGATTCCGAGGAAGATTTTCGCCGTCGCTTCATGCTGGTGATCAAATTTCTGTCTGAATGGTCATCTGATGGCCGCAAACACCGGCACTTCGCTCTCACCCGCGGTTAAGCCATTTCGATCAGATTTCACCCAACACTCAGGCCGCCTCCGGAGGAGGTTCAGGACTCCAGGCGCGATCCATGGAGACCACGAGTCCAAGGCCCTGCCCGCCCGGCGGGCGACTGTTCTTGGCCTTCCGACGACCAAAGGGGACCCGAATCACGTTCGTGGACTCACTCCGCAGAACCAGGCCCCGATCGAGGCTGCGGACCAAGCCCCAAGGGGCTTCTGAGCTGGCATGAGGGGCATGTGAAACGACTAAGCACAGGCCCTGGGAGGATGAGAATTCCATAACGAATGGGGAGCGTAGCCTTCGTCGAACACGCCTGTTGTAGGGCCAAAAAAGAAAAACACCATCGACAACCGTCATAGGACAACCATCAATGTCAAGAGCGTCGCCCAGCGCAGATTGCGCCAGGTAACGAACCCCAACGCCAGGTAACAATGCCAGGGCCATCCAGGCTCAGCCGAAGCCGCGCTCCGTAGGGTCAGGCCAGATCGGCCCTGCCCCAATGGAACCGCGCCTGCGTTCGGAGCTCTCCACCCAGCTGGCTGTGGCCTGCATCGGCGCCGGCGTTGTCACCACCGTGGCCGTGGCCCAGGGCCAGAACCCCCTCACCGCCCTCGGCATCACCCTCTTCTCGGCGATCGCGGCCGTGGCCGTCGGCCAGGTGCTCTGAGCACCGCTCTGAGAATTCGCCCTGCCATACGACGCATCCATTCAGCCCGGAAGCATCGCGCAACTCAACGACTTGACAGCACGGCGAAGCACCTCACAATGGGCATCGCTGAAGCGGGCATCGCATGTTTTTCATGCCTCGGTACACAAGCACCGAACACCCCGACTGGATCACGGGCTACCAGTGGCTTCACCCATGGGTATACGAAGAGATCAGAGGTGCGCTGGAGCCTGCTGGCAACAAGAAAAGAGCGAAAGTGAGAGTCAATCTCGAAGGCGACGGAGAGAACGGAAAACCACTTATCGTCAATGACTTCGTCAACCTAGGACCCAGCAATACAGGTGAAGACTTTATCGTCGATTACGCCTCAATCAACACCATGACCTTCTGGCTGCGGAAGGGCAAGATTGTCAAGTATCGCGTTGATTCTGGCAACGACAAATACGACGTTACCGTCAAGCCTCGCCGCTTCAATCCAGCAACGGCAAGTCCCAGCTTCCCTAAAAACCCCATTCTCCTAGCAGACCTATGGGAGATGGATGATCTTTACAAGCAAGGCAAGTTTGGCGAGATGTATGTCTACAACGACACCTATCTCTGGCCCAGCTATGGTCGCTACGCGGATGTGGGGCAGCCAGGAGTATCCATTCTCTAACAAGGCTTGAGAAGATGGCCGGCGAGCCTGTCGGCCAAAGCGAACAATGTCATCGTTGGATTAGAATGTGATCCCGATGGATAGACGGCAGCTGTGCACACATAAATTCCCGGACAATCATGTAGCTGGAGATTGCTGTCCACCCCCGAATGGCGCGGATCAAGCCCCATTCTTAGCCCTCCCATCGGATGGCACGCATCTAATGCAAGCCCGCGAAGAGCTTCCACGCTAGGGACCTTCGGCCTTCGTTTCAGCCAACCGTTCCGGTGCAGGGAGGCCGTCACATGATCAGAAAAACGCCAGAGGTGCTCTAACTCCGTCACCGAAAGATCCCAATGGATCACCGGACGACTTCCCTGCAAGACGATTCTGCGCCTGGCCAGGGCCTCCTGCTCAATGGCCGTGTACAGCAACACCGATCCGAAGGGCTTGTAGACAAAGCGTCGGCTAATAGCCGTCAACCCTGCCACCGCAGCATTCACAATCCGCTTCGTGGTGGTATCCGGTAAATCAACCTTAATTGCACTGGCAGCATGAAGTTCTCCATGGCGGGAGCACCAGGCTTGAGTGGCACTGATTTTCACCGCATAGCGCTGGCGAGCACCCCCGTAGCGGGTGTTGAAATGGGCCAGCAACTGATACCGGCTGATCGGATCGAGAGTACCGATCAGGGCTGTGGGATGGTCCATGAAGTACCGCCCAGCACCCTGCCAAAGCGGTAGACCATGATAGGCCTGAGACATCAGCAACAGACGCACCGATTCAATCGTGTGCGTCGTGAGCACCACCCGACGCGCTACAGCAGAAGTGGCCTGTCCATCCCGGCAACGGATCCTCAGCCGGTACCCTCCGTCCTCTGGGGAGATGCCCACAACGTTTGCATCGGCCACGATCGGCAGGAAGTAGTCGATATAGCCCTCGTCGCCGGGGTTCTTGCCTTCCATCCACTGAATCTGGTCTGCGCGGGTAAAGGTGTTATTTATGCGGCGCACAACCATGGGCACCGAGTTGGCGGGGTAGAGCGACT
>JBMTLP010000393.1:0-3649 GCA_049433245.1 Pirellulales bacterium | reverse complement strand
GCTTGCAGACCGTGTAGGGGATTTCCTTGGTACGGGTCTCATAGACGGGCTTGCAAACGGTGTAGCACTGCTCGCGCGTTTCGTAGACCGGCTTGCAGACCGTGTAGGGGATTTCCTTGGTACGGGTCTCATAGACGGGCTTGCAGACCGTATACGGGATTTCCTTGGTCCTGGTCTCCCAGACGGGCTTGCAGACGGTGTAGCACTGCTCACGCGTCTCGTAGACCGGCTTGCAGACCGTGTAGGGGATCTCCTTGGTCACGGTTTCCCACACCGGCTTGCAGACGGTGCGGCAGATTTCGCGGGTCTTCGTTTCGTAGACCGGCTTCATCACCGTGTAGGGGATCTCCTTGGTCCGCGTTTCCCACACCGGCTTACAGACGGTGTAGTTGACGGTCTTGGAGTGGGTTTCCCACACCGGCTTGGAGACGGTGTACTCGACCTCTTTGAAAGAGTGTTCCTTCTCGTACCGAACGCAGTCGACCTGCTTCTGCTCGACGACCTTCTCGCAGACGGTCTTGTAACAGGTGAACTCTTTCTTCTCATAAATCACGTCTTTGACCAGACGTGGGCCGCACGGGGCGGCACACGACGGCTCGCATGACGTGTCGCAACTTGTACAGTTGCTGCTACCTAGGCCTCGGAACGCGGCATCGGCGGTCGTTACCGATGTCACGCTCGTCACCAAGGCGAGCAGACAACCTAACCAAAGGTTCTTCATGTCTGGTGCCTCTCTTGAGGACGGCTCCTCTCACACGTGGGGGACAAAACGAATGGGTCGCAGGCAACAATGGCCCACCTTCTTCTCTAAAGATCGGCCATAAAGTCTTCGCAGGTTGACTACAACACGCATGCGTCGCGGCTTTTCTAGAGCCCCTGTGGCCCTACAGACGTCATAAGCTGCCTGCTCCTCCCCCTTACTCTCGACGTTAGGTACCCCAGGCAGCCCTCTCCAGTTTTCTCAGGGGGTAAACTCAACCTGGCTTTCCTCGTCGCCATGTGTTGCGAGCAGGCCAGCGGGTCCGGTAAAGTCGGGCCCGCGTTTTTGGGGTGTGTTCCCAGGGATTTCCGATGACTGACCAGCGTCCAATCCCGGGGGAGATGCCGTCTGACGCCAGCGTGCCGAAGGTCGTGGTGAATCGCCTGAGCCTCTATCTGCGAGAGCTCCAGCGGCTCGAGGCGGTCGGCCAGGCGACGATCTCGTCGGGCCAACTTGGGGCCCTGCTCGGCTTTAGCGACGCTCAGGTTCGCAAGGATCTGGGTTTCTTCGGCCAGTTTGGCTATCCGGGCGTGGGGTACCGCTGCGACGAGTTGATCAAGGCGATGCGCGACATCCTCGGTACGAATCAGCTCTGGCCGGTGGTGATGGTCGGCGTCGGTAACTTGGGGCAGGCGTTGCTCGGCTACCGCGGCTTCGTGCGGCAGAACTTTCGGATTGTCGCTGCCTTCGACGCAGACCCGGCCAAAGTAGGACAGTGCATCGACGACATCACTGTGCGGCATGTAGATGACCTGCCGGCGTTCGTGGCGGAGCACGGGATTCGGCTGGGGATGATCGTGGTGCCGTCGGAGCGGGCTCAGGAGGTCGCGGATCGGCTGGTGGCGGCCGGAATCGAGGGGATCGTGAACTTTGCCCCGGTGATGCTCACGTTACCGCCGCGTGTGGAGGTGGTCTCGGTGGATTTGGCGATCGAGCTCGAGCAACTTTCGTTCTCCGTGATCAGTCGCTTGCGGCCCAATCCGGCTGCCGAGGCGTCGGAGGGCGAGCTCCCTCCTCCGGCCCCGGCGTGACGCCCCCCGGCTTCGATCTGCGGGCCCGGGTCGCTATGATGAAGGCGTCAGCCGGCCGGTGCTGCGGAGATGCCGCACATCCGTCTTTCGCATGCCCGATGGTGTAACGGTAGCACAAGGGATTTTGGTTCCCTTTGTCTAGGTTCGAATCCTAGTCGGGCAGTTGGTCCGCATGACGCACCGCGTGCTCTATTTCGACCACAACGCGACTTCCCCGCTTGATCCGGCTGCCCGTGAGGCTTGGCTGGAGGTCATGGATGGGGCGTGGCACAACCCCTCGGGGCTGTATCCACAGGCGACGGTCGCCCGGGAGCGGCTCGAAGACGCCCGGGAGCGGTTGGCTGATCTGCTCCATGCCGATCCCGCGAGGATCGTGTTCACTGGCGGGGCGACGGCCGCGGCCAATCTCGTCGCCCGTTGGCTGGGGCGGCAGGCTGCGGCTGATGCCAGGGTGATCACGTCGGGTTTTGAGCACCCCTGCGTGGAGGATTCGCTGGCGACGGCGTTTAGATCGAGAGTTGCTGCGTTGCCGGTTGATTGCGGTGGGCAGGTGAGTGCCGAAGCTGTGGTGGCGGCAGTTGCCGACGGTGAGGCCGAGCGTGCCGCGCCAGCTGTTGGTGTTGTCGCCGTGATGGCCGCGAGCAACGAGTCGGGTGTGCTGCAGCCGTGGCAGGAGATCGCGGGCGTCTGCCGGGAGCAGGGCCTGCCCTTTCTCTGCGACGCATCGCAGTGGCTGGGAAAATGTCCGGTGGCCGGGCTCGGCGCGTGCGAATGGCTGATCGGCAGCGGACACAAGTTTGGCGGGCCGCGGGGCGTGGGGTTTCTGCTCCTGCCTTCCGGTGCCGTGTTCCGCGGGGATCTTGGTGGGCCGCAGGAGGCGGGGCGGCATGCTGGCACCGAAGATGTGGCTTCCGTGGTCGCCATGGTGGCGGCCCTTGAGGCTCGCGAAGCGAGGCTTGCTGCTGGAACCGCGGCGTTTGCTGCGGCCCGCGATGCGGCCGAAGCGAGGCTGATTGAGCAGGTGCCTGAGGCAGTGATCGTGGGACGCGATACGCAGCGGCTCTGGAACACGCTGGCGGTCGTGATTCCCGGCGGCGATGGCAAACGACTCGTGGCGGCGCTCGGGAGGGCGGGGATCGCCGCATCAACAGGCTCGGCGTGCAGTGCCGGGGCAGCGTCGGCGCCGCATGTGCTGGCTGCCATCGGTGCGGCGAGGCTAGGCCTTGAGCCAAGCGATCTCAGGGGGATGGTGCGGCTCTCTGGCGGCCCGGACACACCCGCCGAGGCCTGGCTGGAGGTGGTCGATGCGCTCGCGGCGAGCGTGCGGGACGGCGCAGGCGGGCCGCCGCGGGTGTCGCTTACTTCCCCGCCGAGTCGTCTGCCACCTGCTCCAGGGCGGCAACTGTGAAGATCAGCGGATAGAGCTTCTCGAAGTACCAGAGCTTGGCGAAGTACAAACCGATCGGGGCGGTGGGGAAGAACCGTCCCTCGTCGGTGGTCTCAATCAACCAGCGAACGCTGCGCTCTACGGCAGGCGCGAGTTCACTCGACAGCGTTCGCCCCTGTGGTTGAGCGAGCACTTTCGCCAGGGCTTCCACGGTGAGGGCGGTCTCCTCAACCGACGCGGGCAGTCCTGGCGCTCCGCCAACGCCACCGTCGCTGCCCACCGCCGCTGCCAACCATTTCGCGCCCCGGCTGTCGCCGGTGGCCGACACCACCTTGGCAGTCCCGTACACGGGATTCTCTTGAAGCGGATGATGTTCGTTGCCAAACCAGAGCGGGGACCAGCAGCCTTCCCGCCGCTGCGTGCGGCTGAGATAGCGGCTGGCAGAACGGTGGGCGGTTGCAAGGCCGGGGA
>JBMTLP010000392.1:0-3685 GCA_049433245.1 Pirellulales bacterium | reverse complement strand
CACTTCAAGCGTAGATCAGGTCTCGTCACGGATGACGCAGAAAAAAAACTTTCCGCGACCGTTCAGGCTTCGTCAGTCGACACGATCGTTACAGCCGCCCCAAACCGTCGCGTCACAGCCGATCCTTACGACCGTTGCCGCTGCTGGGCCGCTTCCACGCGGTCGTAAAGCAGAAACAGGGCCTCGCGGAGGTTGCCGTTCGAGGCCCGAAAGGCCTCCGCCACATCTGCTGCTGTGCCCCCACTTTCGTGACCTGCGAGTTGCTCAACCAGCCTCTCGAGGAGCGGCAGCGACGTGGAGCAAACAGCGATCACTGGCAAGCCCATCGAGCGATGGCAGGTGCCCAACAATCGCACCCCACGGACGCGGGCAAGGCGACGTAGCACAGCCAACCCACCTCGCCCCGCCTGCTCGAGGCTGTCAACACACACGAGCCCTGAGGGAGAGCATGTGCTGATCCGCCAGGCGGCGTAGAAGGTATCGAGCCCGCGTCTCAGGCGGAGCCGACAGACGCGTTCGCCGCGAGCGGCCGCAGCCGCAGCACAGGCGTGCAGTCGCGTGCTCTTCCCGCTGCCGTGCGGCCCGATGAACGCCCCGCAGCCGCCCGCCGCCTCGAGCGCCGCCAGCGCCGCGTCTGGATCAAACGCCCTGCCCTGCTCATCAAGCGGAGCAAGCTGACCGGGCCGGGTGTAGCGGGTCGCAAAAGGATTGAGCATCGACCGCGTTCATGACGTGACCACGCGAGGCAGCCCGACCGGGTCGGCCGGCGGGAGTTCCCCCACGTCAAACACATGTTCCGACACAAAGTCGCGGCGGCCCACGAAGAACAGGCGAATCCGGACGCACCAGCGGATTTTGACGATGGTCCCTTCGTAGGTCATGGGGCTTGCGGGCAGCCGAAAGGAAAAATCCCCCTGACGCTGCTCGGGAGGGAGCGTCGCTCGATCCGTCAGTCGCTCGAAGAAACACACGCCGAGGTCTTCTTCCCCCTTGCCCTCGGTGTACCACAGGGCCGACCGCTCGATGACCCGCACCACCGCGTCGCCCGTGCCTGCCACCTGGTAGCGAAGCCGCACGGTTTCTTCCGGATCGTACCGTCGCGAGGGACGATCGAAGTCGACGATCACCCGGGGCTCCATCCGATCCTGACCGCTGCCCACGCTCATCGGCGACTGCCCACGCTGGCCCGCGTCGCAGGGGGCGCGCTGAGCAGAGCAGGCCCGGTCCGCTGCGGTAGGACCACGATCGGATAGTGCCGCGTGAAGCCGGGCCACTTTGCCGGTTCGACGCGGACCGCAATCCGCCAGGTCACGGCGTTGTGCAGCGAAGCAAACGAGTGCATCGCATTGGCCGGCACTTCAAACGAGGCCCGCTCCTCAAACCGTCGCCCCGGGGCAATGGACACCGCTCGCCAGTCGGCGATCGGCTCCTCGCGAATCACGCGGCGCTCGGTGCGGGTGTCAGTACCTTGGCGGAAGGTTGCCAGCTCCTCCAACTGGAGCGTGAGCGTGATCCGCCGAAACATACCCACCCCACCTTGGCCGAGATACACGTCGCAGCGATCGCCGGGCCGCAGGGGATGGTCACCAATCTCAATCTGGGTGGGGCCCGCCACGTTTTGCAGCACGAGCGCCCGCACGAAAATCACCACGCCGGTGACGCCGATGGCGATGAAGGGAACGAGGATTGCCAGCAGGAGCCAGTCGGTCTGCCCTCCCACAAAGTCGACGCCCGCCGTGATCGCCAGCAGAATCACCACCGCATTCCAGAGCACAGCAAACAGGCCGAAGCCAAACACCGACCAACTCTCTGGGCTCTCCAGCGGAAGGCGATACTTGAGGATCGTGCCGGGGGAGTTGTTGAAGTTTTCCCAGGGCGGCACCGACGGAAACGGATCGATCTCATGGGCGCGGCCTGACGGCTGAAACATCTCGGGAAACCGCCGCAGCGCCGCCATGCCCTCTTCGGAGCGACCCCAGCCGTGAATCAAACGCGCGAGACCGCTGCCGCCGATCGAGAGCAGTGCGCCAGGCAGTAGGAGGGTCAGGAGCCAGGTCCAGAGGCTGATCCCAGCGAAACCTCCAGGGGCTTCCCACACGCGACGGCCGAGCATCGCTGTGAACACCACGCCGGCCACGAGCAGGGCGGCATAGAAGCAGGCCTCGCCAGCCCGCCCCCAGGCCTGCGAACCTGTGCGCCGGCTGCCACGTTTTTTCTCGAAGAACCGCGGAAGTCGAATGCTGACCATGCCGGCCTCTGATGCAACTTCGTTTATCGTCGCATCCTCATCCGCGATCGCCAAGTGCGGCCCCGAAGATCTCCTCAGCTAGTCGAGTGGCTCGAGGGTAGCGTGCGAGAGGAGAAACGTTCGTCGACCGGCCGCCCCGTCAAAGAGCACCGTCCCGACCATCCGCGGACCGCTCCCGCCAACCTTCTCCAGAGTGCCAACTCCATACTCCGCATGCCGCACCCGTTGCCCAGCCGAAAGCCTGACTTGGGGCTTTGCGAGCGAGGCCAACTTTTCCGACATCGCCATCAGACCCGCTGAGCGGCGAGACCGTGCGGGCTCCGGAGGAAGTGCGGGCTCCGCTGCATCGAGGCTGAGCTCGCCGTGTTCGTCGTCGGGCGACACAGACACCTGGCAGGAGTCGTCATCCGCCACCAACTGGCAGGCGTCGTCAGCGAAAGGGTCGCCGAGATCATCGTCGTGCAGCATGCCTTCCAGAGACCGGCCCATCCCGCCAGAGGCTGGAGCCTCACTTCCTGTGAGCTCGGTTTCAGCGCCGGACATCTCCGCCAGAAACACGCTCGGCGGGGAAATACGCCGGCTGCCGCGGTAGTCGCGGATGCGGGCACAACTCGCATGCAGTTGCTCGCGAGCCCGCGTGATCCCCACAAACACGAGCCGCCGCTCCTCTTCCATCTGCTCGGGGTGATCCAGGCTCCGTTCGTGCGGCACGATCCCATCTTCGAGGGCCACGAGATAGACGACCGGAAACTCAAGCCCCTTCGCTGCATGGAGCGTCATCAACGACACCCGTGGGCTCTGCGGGTCCCAGATGTCGGTGTCGGCGACGAGGGCCGCACTCTCCAAAAAGCTGCCGAGCGGATCGTCGTCGAAGCTTCCAGGCGGCGTGGCCGGATCGAGCTCCGCCCGCTGCCGTTCGTCATCGATGCCGGCAGCGACGGTGACCAGTTCTTCCACGTTCGCCAGCCGGTCGTCGCCGTCATCTTCATCCGCGTCAGCGGCCAGCATGGCTCGGTACCCACTGCGGTCGAGCACCCCTGCGACGAGGGTCGCGACCGGGCCTGCCGTCATCGCCGCAAGCTCGGCATGGAGTTTCACAAACGCGACGAGCGACCCTTGAGCCCGCCGTGACGTCCCATCAACCTCTCCCGCGGCTTCGGCAGCCTCCAGCAGCGACATCCGTCGATCGGCAGCCCAGGAACCCAGCCGATCGATCGACTGCTTGCCGATGCCACGCGGCGGCACATTCACCACTCGCAGAAAAGCCTCGTCGTCGCGAGGGTTCTTCAGCAGCCTGAGCCAGGCCACGATGTCGCGAATCTCTTTGCGTTTGAAGAACTCAAGACCACGCACGAGTTGATAGGGAACGCCTCGACTGCGAAGCGCGACTTCGAGCGACCTCGAGAGGGCGTTGGTGCGAAAGAGGATGCCAAAGTC
>JBMTLP010000391.1:0-3686 GCA_049433245.1 Pirellulales bacterium | reverse complement strand
TTCAGGCGTTCGCGAAGGGGCGAGAGATTCCACTGGGCTTCTGGCCCCGCCACCGCCAACGACAACTCGAGATCAATGTCGTCGAGCTCATCACCGGGCACGGCCATCGCTCCCACACTGGTCGCTCCAGTCACGGGCCGGTTCCATGGCTCAAAGACCGACGAACCCTGTTGCATCCAGCGGCTGTACCACGGGCTGTCGGTGCCAGGATTGAGCTCGCCGGCTTCTGGAATCGGCGTGGCCTGTGGCGGATCGAGTTCTCGCGGCGGCCCAACCGGCGCGTCGAGCACGCCGGAAACCAGAGCGATCTCGCTCGGCTCAGGAAGGCCTTCTGGCACCTCAAGACCAGGCGGAAACGTGAGGTCGGCAGCCAACACCCAGCGAAACTCTCCTGCAGGTGGCTCGATCCGCAGCCAGGTGCCTGGGTAGCGACCTCGTTTCACCTCCACCGTCTCCAACACCAATACCCGCTCCCCAGCCTCGAGACGGACCTGTGCCGCATGTCGGCAATCGTTGAGTTGTGAACCGATCCGCGACACGACCCCATCGTGCAGGATTACGCCCACGCGCGGCTGCATGTTGGCTGGCGGCGTGTCTTCACCCACCTCGTTTGCCACCACGTCACCCGCTTCGTCAAGCAGCTGCAGGTCATCCGAGCGGATCCAACTGAAGCTTCCTTCCACAGGGCGGATCGCCGCATAGCCGGCAGCATCGAAGTCCCAGACTTCAACCACGTCGCCCCGCGTCAGCCGCCCGGTCGGATAAAAGTCGTTGCTCGGGCCTGCACGAAGGTAGGTCTGATCGGCGGAAACGTGCACGCGAGCGGGGAGCGAGGCTCCTGCTTCATCTGCCCCCTCGACCGTGCCCGCTATGCCAGCCAAGTGAACGCCCGCCACCACGGCCAGCGTTACAAAGGCAGACACGTGCCGGCTTCGCAGCTGCGGTGCCACCCCGACAGACAGCCGACCGACAGCAAACTGCAGCATGAACGTAGGTCCTTCGCATCCGTGCGAAATCGCAAGCACCTTCCTAAAAACCGGCGGGTAGACGAGGCTTGGGCGTCCTCGTCCACACGCCGGCACGAGGCTCCGTCGCCGGAACCACGAACCTGCTTGTAGAACAACGCCGGGTTCTTTCTCAAGTCGGTTCCGGGCAAGAACACGAGGCCCACGCCGCGGTGCCCCAAGCGTCCTGCGCAGCCTGCGCAGGTCACCACTGCCAACTACAGACTCGGTAAGTGGGAGGACCTAGCGAAGCTTTCAAGCCGTGCAGCTCAGCGTGCTAGCACCGCCTGCGCTAGCAGGCTGTGGAAAAAGCCTGCCGCCGCGGTGCTACCACCGCTCCACTGGGCGATCGAGCACTTCCCGCAACACAATCGCCTGTCGGAGCGAGCGTGGGTCGGCGAGCAGCGCCGCGATCGTGCCTGCCACGGCTACCGATGCAGCCGGCGGCGGCACGGGTTCCTCGTCGCGGGCGGTTCGTAGCAGCGAGGACGTCAGGTGCGGCATGTCGGTACCCGCCAAGCCGCTCATGCCCTCTCGCCGCGACACAGCCACCATAGCCGGCTGTTTCGGAGGGCGAGGTTTCGCAGGCTTCTTCCGCGGGGTGCTAGCCACAGGCACGGCTGGAGCCCGGGCGGGTTCAATCGGAATGATCTCAGGCGACCGCTCTTTTAAGAACGCTTCAATCTGCTGGCGAAGATCGGCCTCCAGCCCACCTTGCGGTGCCGCGGCTGGCTGCGGCGGCCGACGAATCGGCTCAACCGCGGCGCCCTTGGGGGCCTCGGGAGGCCTGACCTCCGGGCGGGGTGGCAACCGCACCGGTTTCTTCTCGTTGAGTTTGCGGAAGACCGCCGCCACCTGCGACACGATCCAAATGAACACGAAGATCAGCGGCAGTACGGCCTCGAGCCAGTCGAGCCCTGCCCCCAACATCGGTGTCATCAACTGCATTTCAGGCACGCGTGTGAACCACATGCTGGGATCCTCCTGAGCCGGAAGCCACTGTTACGAGGCGGTGCTTCCTGCGGCGGGCGTGGGGCCGGCCGTGGCAATGCTCTTCCGCATGTCGGTATCTGCCTGCAGGTTGCGGAGCTTGTAGTAGTCGATGATGCCGAGCCTGCCAGCGTCAAGTGATTCCGCGATCGCCTTGGGCACCTCCGCTTCCGACGCCACCAGGGCGGCTCGCTTCTCTTCGATGCCCGCCACCATCTCCTGCTCTCTGGCAGCTGCCATGGCCCGACTTCCTTCCGCTTTGGCGCGTGCCACACGGGTGTCGGCTTCAGCCTGATCAGCCTGCAACCGTGCACCGATGTTTCCACCTACGTCGATGTCGGCAATGTCGATCGACACGATCTCGAAGGCCGTGTTGGAATCAAGGCGACGGGCGAGCACGGTCTTGGAAATACGGTCGGGGTTCTCGAGAACGTCGCTGTGTCGGTCAGCCGAACCAATCGCCGACACGATACCTTCACCAACGCGGGCAATGATGGTCTCTTCGGTCGCACCACCGATGAGCTGATTGAGATTGGTGCGAACCGTGACGCGGGCTCGCACCTTGAGTTGAATACCGTCCTTGGCGACCGAATCGAGGGAGTCGCGACCACTCAAGCGGCCCGGGCAATCGATGACCTTCGGATACACCGTGGTTTGCACGGCTTCTCGGACGTCGCGCCCAGCCAGATCGATCGCCGTGGCCAACTTGTAGTCGAGTTCGGTCATCTTCGCCTTGTTGGCGGCGATCAAGGCTTGCACCACGAGCGGCACGCGACCGCCGGCGAGGTAGTGCGCCTCGAGCGACTGCCGAGTGATGCCACTGGAATCGCCAAGGCCCGCCTGCACGGCCATGATCTTGCTTCGCACGATCACGGTCGGGTTGACCCTCTTGAAACTCATGGCCACGAGGTCAAACAGCCCGATCCCCGCCCTCGATGCATACGACTGCAAGTAGAGCCGGAGGTACCTCGCCAAGAAAGCGAGCACCACCAAAACGGCAAAGATGCCCGCCCCGAGAAAAACCAACGGCCACATGGAACGCTCCAAGAGAGAGACTGGGCGACCGGCGTGCCGCCTCCGACGATTTGACCACTCTTCCGATGGTTGATCGCCGCAAGACCCGCGTCAAGCAAAACCCAACCGCCAAGGTCAGGTCTGCTTTGGCTGAAACTCATCAAACTCAAACGCTTCCAGCGTGCTGGAGAGTCGTGGCCCTGCGGGCATCGCTGCGGGAGGCACATTCGTCACGGGCAGCGGTGTGTCGTCGTTGGCGTCGCCCACGGGCCTCACCACCACGCCCATGCCCTGCACCCCCACCGCCCGAACCACGGTGCCAAGCGCGATCGGACCCGATTCACTCACCGCCTCCAGCGTTGTCCCGTCGATCTCCACACTGCCCCAAGGCAGCATCTCCCGTACCACTCGCCCGGTGCGGCCGATCATGCCGCGTGCTCGCTTCCGCAGCGGAGAATCTGGCAGCACCTCAGAAGCATCCGGAGGAGGAGGGAGCACCCGCCTCCCTAACGGTGTGCGGGGAAACCAGCGAAACGCGGTGATCAACACCCCGGGAACGGCCACCACCGAAATCGCCAGCACGAGCATCCCAATCGCCGGGCCTTGCTCCACGAAGGCCATCACGATCGCAGCCATGATGGCCACCACGCTGACAAACCCGAGGATGCCGCCAGAGGG
>JBMTLP010000390.1:0-3715 GCA_049433245.1 Pirellulales bacterium | reverse complement strand
CTCGCGAGAGTGGAAAGCCGCTGGGGCTCGCCGATCAGCAACCGGATCAGGTCGGCATCGCGTGCCAGCCAAGTGAGGACCGCCTGCTTGCTGCGGTCGGGAATCCGACGAACCAGGGTCATTGACTCCAAGCGACCGAGGACGCCGCTTCCAGCCAATCCGCCCTCGACCGCGTCGCGCAGGCGGAGGACGAAGGGATGCTGCCGGTCAGGCAAATAGGGCAGCAGGGGCCCGCCGACGTCGGCCCGGATCATGTCAAACTCGTACGCCAACAGCATCGAGAGTGTCAGCGGCTGGGCGAGCAGCAGCGGGCGACCAGCTTGAACGAGGTGCCGCACGCCGTCAGCTCGGCTTTCATCCCACCCGTCCCCACCCACAAGAATCGCATCGCAGGCTCGCTCGTCGATCAGCGCCTCCCACGTATCCGCGATCGAAACCCCGGCGAGCAGCGGCTCGCCCTCGGGTGCGTGGGCTGCCACCGCCACACCGCTCCCGTCCCGTCGAGCTGCTCGCACGACGGCCGCGACCTGCAGATCCCAGCCATACAGTCCCAGTTTCATGCTGGCATTGTTTCGCTTCGTGCTCAGCGTGACCAGTGGGCGGTGCCGAGCGGCCCAGCCACACCGATCCCACTGGTTTTTCCCAGCGGCAACTCCCGCTCACTTCTCCCGCAGCTGCAAAGGGCTATGGTAGGGCAGCAACAGGGCAGGCAGAGCATGAGGATCGCAAAATGAAGGCGGAAATCATCGCCATCGGCGACGAACTGACCACCGGCCAGCGACTCGATACCAACAGCCGCTGGCTGTCGCGCGAGCTCGGCGTGCTGGGTATCAGCGTCGTGGGGCATACCACGGTGCCTGATACCCTCGACGACGGGGAAAGGGCCTTCCGCGAGGCTCGCCAGCGAGCGGACATCGTGATCGCGACCGGGGGCTTGGGGCCGACTGCGGACGACCTCACTCGCGAGGTGCTCTCCCGAGTTGCCGGCGAACCACTCGAACTGATCCCGGATGCGTTGCGGGCGATCGAGGCCATGTTTGCCTCGCGCGGTCGGGTGATGACCGACAACAACAAACTGCAAGCCATGCTGCCGAGGACGGCGGCCATGATTCCCAATCCCACGGGAACCGCTCCCGGCATCGATCTGCCAGGCTGCCCAGAATCGCCTCCGCTCGGCCGCGTGTTTGCCCTGCCCGGTGTGCCTTCCGAAATGGAACGGATGTGGGTCGATACGGTGCGTCCAGCGCTGATCGCGATGACGCCGGATGGCGGCACGATGAAGTTTCGCGTGCTCAAGTGCTTTGGGGCCGGGGAGAGTGCGATCGAATGCATGCTGCCCGACCTGATTCGTCGCGGCCGGGATCCCCTCGTTGGGATCACTGCCCATGAAGCGACGATCACGCTCCGCATCGCCGCTCGTGGCATCAACGACGCAGCCTGCCAGCAGGCGATCGCCCCCGTGGAAGCCACCATCCGCACGTGCTTGGGCGACCTTGTGTTTGGGGAGGAAGACGACGATGTCGAAGACGCCGCGGTGCGGGCCTGCGTCACCCGCGGCCTGCGGGTAGCGGTTCACGAGGGGGGCACGCTTGGCCGCGTGGCCACGCTCTTGGCCGAAGCTGATGCTCGGCAGCGATCGGCGGTGTTTGGCGAAGGTCATCTCGTCGCCGCGGGGCACGCCAGCACCGATCTCTTCGCCCAAGCCGCGCTGCTTCGCCATGAGACGAATGTCGACGTTGCGATCGCCGTCGGAGACGTGAGGCAAGACGGCGATGGGCAGGAGTGGCTGCCGATGGCCGTGGTCAGCCCCGAGGGGCACGTTGTGCGAGACCACCGCCTCGCGGGGTCTGGCAGCCTCCGACTTTCACGTGCCTCCAAGACCGCGCTCGACCTGCTACGTCGCCTCGTCTTGGGCTTACCCACCGGGGAGTGACTTGGCCGGCGATGCGGCTGCACCCTGACCAGGAACGCCTGGGACAGGTTGCGGCCAGCATGCGGGATGCGTCAGCGATTCTGCCAGCAAGCGGCGATACGTGCTTCGCGGCATTTCGACGATGCCGAACTGCTGGAGGTGATCGGTGGCCATCTGCACATCAAACAGCGTGCAGCCCTGTGCCGCGAGCATCTGAACCAGGGTCACGAACACCACCTTCGACGCATCCCGCACGAGGGAAAACATCGATTCACCAGCAAACATACTTCCCAGGCAGATCCCGTAGAGCCCTCCCACGAGCTGCTCGCCCTGCCACGCTTCCATGCTGTGGGCGATCCCGTCCTGATGCAGGGTGAGGTAGGCTGCCTGAATAGCCGGCGTGATCCAGGTGGCATCTTTCCGATCACCCACCGAGCCGCAGGCATCCATCACAGCGGCAAAGGCTATGTCGGTGGTGATGCGAAAGGGAGCCTTACGCAGGGTGCGAGCCAGCCGCCGGGGCACGTGCAGGTCGCCTGGGAAAAGGACCGCTCGAGGATTGGGAGACCACCAGATCAGCCCGGCGTCTGTCGCATCGATCGGCCAGGGGAAGATTCCCTGGCGATACGCTTCCACAAGCCGGCCCGGGGTCAGCGGGCCGCCGACCGTCACAAACCCCTCGGAGTCCCAGTGCGACGGTGGTGGAAAACTCAGGAATGCCATCACGCTAAGATAGCGTCCATGCAAACCCCATCGCCGAAATCCACGTCGTCCCCAGCAAGTCTCCGCACGGCGGTCCTTGCGCTCGGGCTCGTGATTTTGATCGCCCTGATCGTTTGGCCGTCGTTCGTCGGCCGCATCCAGTACGCGCGGACGCGGGCCGAACTCGCCGCGATTCGCGACGCAGCCAGCCAAGCCGAACTGACGTCGGTGGGCAAGTTGTTCACCACGCTCGTGCGGGTCGTCGGCCCAGCGGTCGTGCAGGTGGAGGCAACCCGCCGGGTACGAACCCTCGCCGACGAGATCAACGTGCTCCGCGGCGTAGACAGCGCATCAGCCACCGACGAGACGCTCGCCTCAGGAGTGATCATCGATCCTGAAGGCGTGATCGTGACCAACTACCACGTCGTTTCCCAGGCGGATCATATTCGGGTGAATCTCGCCGATCGCCGCACCGTCGACGCCACACTCGTTGGGGCGGATGCCGCCAGCGATTTGGCGGTCCTCCGGATTCAGGCAGACAACCTCGTCGCCGCGGCGTGGGGTGATAGCAATGCGCTTGAGACAGGAGAAATGGTCTGGGCCATCGGGAATCCGTTCGGCCTCGATCGCACGGTGACCTACGGCATCGTGAGCGGGATCGGTCGCCGTGGCGTCCTCGACAACCCATTTCAGGAGTTTCTCCAGACCGACGCCTCAGTGAATCCTGGCAACTCTGGCGGCCCGCTCGTCGATGTGCACGGCTCGATCGTGGGTATCACCACCGCGATCGTTGGCCGCGACTTTCGCGGTATCGGCTTCGCCATCCCGAGCGCAACCGCCCGCAGCGTGTGTGAGGAAATCCTGGCAAACGGTCATGTGGAACGGGGCTACGTGGGCATGGCGCTGCAAAGTCTCCCCACCTCGTTGGATGCCACCGCGGGTGCGATCGTGCTCAAAGTTGAGCCTGGTTCACCCGCTGCCCTTGGGGGCGTTGAGGAGGGTGACCTGGTCGTGGGCTTTGACGGACAACTCGTCGCTGAGCCCGCTGTCCTCGTACTCTTGCTCACTCGCGCACCCGTCGGCACCGTTGTGCGGCTGGAG
>JBMTLP010000389.1:0-3724 GCA_049433245.1 Pirellulales bacterium | reverse complement strand
CTCGGAGAGGCTCCGCGCCGACACGAGAAAAACGCCACTCCAGAGGGGGAAGGCAGGCGGATAGGGAAAGGCCAGGTGCGGATTGGGAGACTGGAGCACGCGACTCACGGGCCGCTCATCAGTCGGGCGATGCTTGAGGAAGTGCCATTGGCCGGGCTATTCTTCGGCAACCCTCATTTCAGGCAGCGGGTCGAAAAACGTTCTTGGCCTTCCGCAGCGCTGGCTTCACGTAGGGCTTAAACAGTTTCGTGTTGGCATACTGAACGACTGCGAGCTGCTTCACCCAGTTCTTCCGTGGTGGAGCCGCGGCCACAGCCGTCTGTGGGGCGGCTCTGCTCGCTGCGATCAGCGTTGTCGTGCATCGCTCATACTCGGCAATCATGCGGCGGATGAATCCGTCCAGATCACGAACGGGCTCACGGAACTGATCGCGAAGCACCTCGTGAAGCGTCTGCGAATCGGAAGAAGCCAGCACTGCCGCCACAAGTGACTCGAATCGCTCGCAGATCAGGCTCTGCCCAAACCTCTGCGCGAGTTCGCGGGCTCGCCTCCCCATCCGACCCTGCAGGTTTTCATCCGCAAGCAGAAGAGAGACTCTCGCCGCCAGGCCCGCGATATCTCCCTGGGGCACCATAAAGCCGTTCTCACCGTCGGTGATAATGTCATCGAGGCCGGGAACATCGAATACCGCCGAAGGCAGACCGAAACTTCCCGCTTCGGTGAGCACCATGCCAAACCCTTCGCTGTCGGATGTCAGCAGCAGAAGCGATGCGGAGGCGTAGAAGTCTTCGACACGCTCCTGTTCACCCATGAAGTGCATGCTGCCGGCAGGAATTTCAAGACCCTCGATCAAGTCACGATAACTCTGCTGAGGAGTGTCGGGCACGGGAAGCGAAAGATCGCAGTCGCCGACGACCACCAGTTCCGCATCGGGATGGTCCACAAGCACGGCAGCAAATACCCGCATGATGAGATCCAGCCGTTTCACCGCGTCATTGAATCTTCCAACGCAAAGAATTCGCTTGCCTGCTGGGAACGAGCTGACTGACGCCGCTTCAAACGTGCACGGATTCGGCATGCATGCCGCATTCGTGCCAAGCTGTGCGTAGGCGTTTGTGCTGAAGTGGGTAGGCCAGGTAACGACGTCGGCATGCTTGAGAGCGGACGCACGCTTGGCGATGACCGGAAAAAGCCATGGAATGGTGTAGGGCAGGAAGAACTGATAGTGGTTGCAGGCAATACTCTTGATCTCGAGATCTCGCAGGAGGCTATAGACATCCAGGAAATCCACGTTGATGTTCGCGTTTCCGACGACGAGATCAACACCCAGCAGAATGGCCAGCGAACCCACACGCTCAGCAATGTGGGTCGTGCCATTCGAAGGCAGCCGGATATGCGTGATGCCTGGGGCGAGCGGGTAGCCGCCTTCTTCTCCCGCACTGCTGGAAACGAGGATCAGTTCAAAACGCTGTTTCAGGTTTTCCAGCAGGATCGCCGTCACCCGCTCAAGCCCGCCTCGGAGCCAGGCGTCTGAATAGAACAGGATGCGGGGGCGATCTTTCTCGCTCGTCGCCAACTCCCGAAGGCGTCGCCACAACGGCTCTGCAAAGAGCGGTTCCGGATATTCCAGCAGTTGCTCGCAGACCAGCCTGCCGGTGGTGCCCATGGTGCCTGCGTTTTGGATCGCATCGATGCGGGCCACATGCCGCAAGACTTCCGCCGCGGTCCTCACATACCCAGCGTTGGCGAAGATGCGTTGGGTCTGCCCCAGAAACTCCAACGAGTTGCTGCAGAAGCCGTCAATCTCAGCGGGGGTGATTCTGCGGAGCATGCGGCTGTGCATGCGATCCGCCTCCACCGCGCAGGCGCCGGCTTTCTGCCGGCTGTCTTGCCCCTCGTGCTGGCGAGAGCGGACAAGCGGTTCGGCGATATGAACAAACGGTACGTGCTCGGCGAAACGGAACCAGAGGTCGTAATCCTGGGTGTACCGCTTTTCGGGATCGAAGCGGCCGATTGCTTCAAAAAGCCCGGCCGGTATCAGCAAGCCGCATCCATGAACCGTCTCTCTGCCAAAGGCAAGCATCACCCGCATGCCATGCTCACCCCTGGGCGACACGGCACAGTGAGGATTGAGAATCTTGCCGTGAGCATCGATCGTGGCAAAGTCGCAGTAGGCGACTGTTCCGGCCGGCTTTCCGGCGAGAGCCTGCACCTCTCTCTCGATTTTATCCGGCCTGTAGATGTCGTCATGGCTGAGCCATGAGAAGTAGTCGCCTTGCATCTGTTCAATGCCCAGATTCAAGGCGGTGGCCACGCCTCCATTGGATTTCTCGAAATACCGAATTCGGTCTCCATATGAACGTGCGATGGCCCGCGTCTGACCGTCGTCGCGGGAGCCGTCATTTACGACCACCACCTCGGTATTCTTCCACGACTGTGCGAGGGCCGAATCGATGGCTTCTCCGAGATAGTTCCCGGCGTTGTACGCGGGAATGACGATCGACACACGTGGGCAAAAAGACGTCACCGAATCGCCTCGCAGCAGAACTGAGGGCAAAACCGCCCTGCCGCAGCGGAAGGCAGGGATCCGTGCCCATCTGGCGCTCCGGAGAAAAAGTTCGGCACGTCAGGGAGATGCGGTGCAGCCAATTCCACAGCGAACCGGTGCTGACGAATGTGCCGTCAAATGACGGCGTTTCACCGTCACCTTTTGACCGACCTGGCGTTTCAGTGGCCGCCCTTCCCTCACCACCAACGGGAAGGCACCAGGAAGAGCACGCCGAAAGTAACAGGCGGCATGACCCGGATAAACCTGAAAGGTGGCCGAATCGATCGTGGCTGACGGCCCTTGGACAGGGCTATGGAACGCAGGCTCGCCAGCACGTGCAAGGCTCCTGACAACGCTCGGGGTCCTTCGCTGCGGGCTTCGATCGACCGGCTGTTTCGATCACCCGTTCCGTGCCCGGTTTTCGCTGACACGAAACTTCACGATTCTCTCGATCAGTTGATACGGCACCGGCGCGTCGAGTGGGAACTGCACAGACCCCTTGCCGGTCTTGTAGCCGCTGAGTTCCTGCCGAAACGTCTCCATCCCGGACGGCGTGGGGTAAAAGCCAACATGCCTGGCCAAGCCGGCAAAGTGCACCAGCGTTCCGTGCAGCGTGAACGTCTGCATGCGGTAGGTGATGCTCTCGGTCGCACCCGGAGCAGCCTTCCGAATCGCGTCCCGAACGTTTCTCAATACTCCTTGAACGGATTCAGGGAATCCTGCGATGTAGTCATCAACCGGTGAGGGGGAATCAACTGTACTCATGGCGGGCAGGTACCCCGGAAACGGTCTGTTCCCGCGCCGGCCGAACTCCTTTATCAAACACTCAGCAGAGCCGCTGTCAGGCAAACAGTTTCGTCACCGCCTGGGCTTTCACAAGTTCCAGCGGCTGGTTGAGGTGGTTGTAGACGATCGTTTCGGGGTCGATGCCGAAGCCGTGGTAAATCGTGGCGAGCACTTCGCCGGGATGCACGGGATCGGTGAGCGGAGCGCTCGCGGTCTGGTCGCTCTCGCCGTGGACGTAGCCACGCTGGATTCCAGCCCCCGCAATGATACCTGTGTAGCAGTAGGGCCAATGGTCACAGCCATCGTCACAGCCGCCTGGATTCTCGGGCCACTGGCCGTTGGTGGCTACATCTGGTTGCTCGTCAGGGCGCGTCGTCCTTGATGAACTCG
>JBMTLP010000388.1:0-3729 GCA_049433245.1 Pirellulales bacterium | reverse complement strand
GCTACGGCGTCGGCTCGGCTTCGTAAACCACAAGGCCGCGGAGGGCACTCTTGGGGAGCCTGGATGTCAGCTAGCCGTCATGCGGGGAGCCCGCGGGGCGTCGTCGGGGAGGGTTGGAATCCGCCAGATCACCACGAGCCCGATCCCGACCAGCACCACCAGCACGAACCGCAGCCAGTCGGGCAGGCTACTGAGCACAAAACTTACGGTCACCACGGCAGCGACCATCGCCACAGCCCGGTACTTCAGCGATTTGCGGATTCCGCGGTAGTGGTGCCAATCGTCGAGGGTTGGCCCAAAGCGCTTGGAGCGGTGAAGCCAGGCGTGCAGTCGCGGAGAGCCTTTGTAGAAGCAGTAACTCGCGAGCAGCAGAAATGGTGTGGTGGGCAGCAAGGGAAGGACCGCACCGACGATCGCCAGCCCGATGCAGCACCAGCCGCCGACCACGAACAGAAAGCTCTTGATTGGCTCTGTGGTGGGCTTGAAATCCATGTCAGGAGCCTGCCGGAAGGGCCCTGCGGGAGATGCAGTGGGGGCGACAGACCAGAGCATACGAATCTCTCTGTCCCGCGTCGTGGTCATCTGACAGCTGGACGGTTCCCCAGGCCCGCGAAAAAGCGTATGCTCCCGCTCGATCATACCGTCCACTGCGGTTGTCCGTACGCCCCACCTTTGGAGAAGAGATCCATGCCCCTGGTCCCGATGCGAACCCTGCTCGATCACGCTGCCGAGAACGGCTACGGCATCGCTGCGTTCAATGTGAACGACATGGAGCAGATCCAGGCGATCATGGAGGCTGCCAAGGAGACCGAAAGCCCGGTGATTGTGCAGGCGTCGAGAGGCGCTCGAAAGTTCAGCCAGGATGCCTACCTGCGGCACCTGATGCTTGCCGCCGCCGAACTCTATCCTTGGATTCCGATCGCTATGCACCAGGACCATGGCAACTCGCCTGATACCTGCCAGAGCGCGATCGACAACGGTTTCACGAGTGTGATGATGGACGGCTCCCTGCAGGAAGACGGCTCGACGCCGGCTGACTTTGACTACAACGTGCGGGTCACGCGGCAGGTCGTGGAGAGTGCCCACGCTCAGGGTGTTTCGGTTGAAGGCGAACTCGGCTGCCTGGGGTCGCTCGAGAGCGGCACGGGCGAAGCCGAAGATGGTCATGGCGCCTCAGGCACACTTTCGCACGACCAACTCCTGACCGACCCCGACGAGGCGGCCCGGTTTGTTGAGGCCACGGGTGTGGATGCCTTGGCCGTTGCCATCGGCACGAGCCATGGCGCCTACAAGTTCACCCGCAAGCCCGACGGCGAGGTACTCGCCATGAGCCGGATCGAAGAGATCCATCGTCGGCTTCCCAACTGCCATCTCGTGATGCACGGCTCTTCGAGCGTGCCGCAAGAACTGCAAGACATCATCAACGAGTTCGGTGGCAAGATGCCTCAGACGTGGGGCGTGCCAGTCGAGGAGATCCAACGCGGAATCAAGCACGGCGTTCGCAAGATCAACGTCGACACCGACAACCGCATGGCGATCACTGGCGCCATCCGCAAAGTGCTCAGTCAGCACCCCGAGAAGTTTGATCCTCGCGACTACCTGAAGCCCGCTCGCGAGGCGATGCAGAAGGTCTGTGCCGAGCGAATGGTGCAGTTCGGGCAGGCCGGAAACGCCCGCAAGGTGCCGCTCGTGACGCTCGAAGAGATGGCTGCCCGCTACAAGTCTGCCTAATCGCCCATTTCGGTCGAAAGGCGTTCACCGTTCGATGGCATCGATGTGAATGGACTGCGTCGCATCTTCTGGATCGTCGTTCGACTGCTGCTTCGGCTGCGGTATCGAGTGACAACGGATGGTTGCGAGCAGCTCGAGCGGCTCTCTGGGCCGGTGCTCGTGCTGCCCAATCATCCGGCCTACGTCGATCCGCCCACGGTTCTCTCGCACACGGCGTCGGGGCTCTTTCAGAAAGGGCTCCGACAGCCGTTGCGGCCGTTGGTCTTTTCCGGCACGTACCGGGTGCCACCGCTGCTCCCCCTGATGAAATTGGTGCGGGCGTTTGAGGTGCCCGATCTTTCGTCCGCGAGCCGGGATGCCGCGTCACGAACGACACAGCTGATCGATGCGGTCGTCGAAGAGGTGCACGCGGGTGGCAGCTTTCTGATCTACCCCTCGGGTCGGCTCCAGCGGGGCAATCGGGAGGTCGTGGGTTCGGCGCGTTTCGTTCATGAACTCGTCTCCCGCTGTCCTGAGTTGAGAGTGGTGCTGGTTCGCACACGGGGCCTATGGGGCAGCATGTTTAGCTGTGCCGCAGAGGGGGCGCCGCCCGATCTCGTGCCGACGGTGCTGCGAGCAGCAGCTTGGGTGGTCGCCGGGCTGTTCTTTTTCCTGCCGAAGCGGCATGTGCATCTGCACGTTGAGGTGATGCCCCGATCGCGGCTACCGCTCGAGTCACGAGACGCCTTCAATCGCTTCCTCGAGAACTGGTACGACGCGGACGGAGAGCAGGAGCCACGCTTCGTTCGTTACAACCCGATCTTCGGGCCAAGCGAAGGGCACTACCGTTCCGCCGTCACGGTCAGCGTCGACGTTGCGAGCCTGAGCCCCAAGACCATCGATCAGGTCAATGAACTCGTGGCCTCGTATCTCAAACGCGATCTTGAACAGGCGGAGAACTCGTCAGAGACGACGCTGGAATCGCTCGGGCTCGACAGCCTCGACCGCATGGAACTCGCCCTGCGGATCGAGCAGCAGTTTGGCTTCCACAGTAGTGCCGTGGTGAGCACGCTCGGTGAGCTGTGGGCCTTGGCAGACGGAAAACTTTGTGACGGGGATGGCTCGCTTCCCCCGCTCGATGTGCCCCCAAACTGGTTTGCGTCGGCGAAGTATGCCCAGCCATCAACCCTGCAGGCTGGGGCGAACGGCTGGTTGCTCGCCGACACCGTGGCTGAGGCCTTTGCCCTCCGCGTGCTGCAGCGGCCTGATCAGGTGGCTGCTGCCGACGGTCTGTCGGGTGCCGTGACGTATCGGCGGATGCTGGTGGGGGCGGTGCTGATGGCTCGCAGGTTTGCCAAACTGCCAGACCAGCACGTGGGGGTGATGATGCCCGCCAGCGTGGCAGCCGACATCGTGTTTTTCGCCCTGCACCTCGCAGGCAAGATCCCGGTGATGCTCAACTGGACCACGGGGCCGGCAAGTCTTGCTCATGCGATTGAGGCCACCGATACGCGGCAGATCCTCACGTCCAAACGGCTGGTCGATCGACTGGGGATTGAGGTGGCTGGAGGCGAGTATCTCTTCCTGGAAGATGTGCGAGGCACGATCAAGAAGGCGGAGGCGGTGGCCACCATGCTCGTGGCACGCGTCGCTCCCTCGCGATTGCTGCGGAAGCTGCCGAGTCAGAAGCAAGACGACCCAGCGGTGTTCCTCTTTACGTCCGGGTCAGAGAGCGCTCCCAAGACGGTGCCGCTCACGCACCGCAACCTACTGACCAACATTCTCGACGGGATCGACGTGCTCAAGCCAACGAGCAACGACACACTGCTCGGTTTTCTTCCGCCGTTTCATTCGTTCGGGCTGACGGGCAACGTGCTCTTGCCTGTCTTGACCGGCATCCGCTGTGTGCGACATGCCGATCCGACCGATGCCCGCGGGCTGGTGCAGGTGATCCGTGACTATCAGCCGACGATGGTTTTCACCACGCCCACATTTCTGAGTTACATCCTTGCGGCTTCG
>JBMTLP010000387.1:0-3746 GCA_049433245.1 Pirellulales bacterium | reverse complement strand
AAGCCAAGGTTTTTCAAGGTTAGCAACCGCCGCAACCAGCGGAGGTTGAACTGATCAACTGGCGGCTAGCTAGGCGCGAGGGAGACGGGCCTGTTCCCAGAACTCCTGCCATTCGAGCCAATCGATGGTTGGAGTTGGCTGAGGTGTCGATTCGCCAGTGTGGGATTCCGCCATCTGCTCGGCCCCGCAGAGGGCGGCAATTCCGTGGAGCATTCGCTGCATTAACTGTCTCTGCTCTGGTGTGAGCGAATGCAACCAGCCTGGGGCCGAGAGGTCGCTCGTGATCCGGCCCGCTCGGTGAGAAATCGTCATTCTGAGGAGCGATGGACCAAAGGCATTTGCGTGCAGCGCAAACACCACGCGGTTGGTCGCCAGTCGCACCTCTGCCACGTCGATCTGCACCCGCTCAAACGCGCGGGTGCGTTTTAGGAGCCCGAGGCACTCGGCATTGACGAAGGTGGCGATGTCGCTGGCAAGTTCCGCGAGCTGTTCGTCAGCTGGCACCATTCCCATGCCAGTCTGGTCTGCCTGCAGTTGTCGCCGGAGCTTGGCGTAGAGTTTTGGCAGCGTGCCTGAGTGGAGGCCGGGTACGAGTAGTCTCTTCATGGTTTCGCCATGGCTGCCAATCTGCACCGGCCGCAGCGTCGTTGACCGATTGGCTACATAGAGCCGCCAGTTCTCTTTAAGCTCCCACGCCAGAAAGCCAAACACGCCGGGGATGCCGGTGGCCACGACGGTCAGAGTCGTCAGGGCCAGTCTGCGTTCCATGCCGGTGGCTGCCACGAGTTGGGTCGCCGCCATTGGAATCATGGGAAAGAGGAGTTTGTGTGAGACGGTAACCACTGGGAAGTGCTTGATCGGATTGAGTTGAGGCTCGATCAGCAGCGTCACGCAGAAGCGAATCACCCAGTCGACCGACGCCCAGAGCGTGGTGAGCACGGCCTTCGCAGCGAGCGACCAACGCGACTCATCGGCACGGAAGCGAAGTTGCTCGTCGACGGCATACAGCATGCCCTCCACGAAATTCATGGCCTGTCGAAAGAGGTCAACGATCCAGCTGAGCAAGCCCACGATCAACGTGGCGTGGATGTGTCGAATCGTCCGGCTGATGTTGTCGAGCACATGCTCCTCAAGCACGCGTCCGACGGGCGAGTTGAGGATGCCAAGGCTGATGCAGAACACCACCTCGGTCAGCCAAGGATTCGATCGTGAAATCAACCCGCCTTCCTGAGGCACCATCAACCAAACAATAAAAGTGAAAGTGAGTGGGCTCGAGAGGTACCGCCGAAACACGCGGACGACTCGGCTCCTGAGAAACCTTTCGACTCGGGGGTTCTTCAGGAGCTGCTGCGGCAGATCAAAAAGCACGTAGGAAAGCCCTTGGGCAATGGCTCGTGCTCCAGCCACAAGCTGCGTTCGGAACTTTTCGAGGTGCATGACCATCCAGAAGAAGACGCCCGTGAGGATCACGCCCGTCTGGCTGTAGATGCGAACCGGTTCTCCCAGGGCATAGTCCGTGACAGGCTCGACTACATGCTCCAGGGCCAACCAAGCTACGAGCGCGCCACCGAATGGAAGCAACACATGCAGCGTGAGCCAACGTCCAAGCGGCAGGCCGAAGGCGATCGCGCTGATCCGCTGCATAAACGAGAGATACGCGGGGGCGCGCGTGTAGGCTCCATCAAGATGTCGCGACAGCTTGCGGTTTGCGCGGAGAAGAGGGTCTCCCAACACAAGTTCGCGAAGCCCTTGAAGGTCGTGCAACTTGACTTGATTCCTTGAGACCGCATCTCGCACGTTGCCGAAGGATTCAAATCCACGGTTGGCGATGTCGTGCACCAGTTCATCAACCAGCGTGTCAAAAGCGGCTTCCTCAACAATGGTTCGCGGCACGAGGCCAGATGAGGTGAGGCTGTGGCGAATTGCTGGGGCGAGCCGAATGCGAACATTGGCGGCAGTGGTCTCCATGGCGGGGAGCAGCAGCGAGTTGGCAACCTCCAGCATGTCGGCAGATAGATGCAAAGAGGGCAGGCGGCGGAGAGCGGCCGCGACATGCCTGTGCACCAGTGCGGTTCGCTGGCGGGGGAGCGGGCGGATCAGCCGCCTGCGCCCCAAGGTAAAGGCCCATGAGAGCAACTGGGTGCGATAACCCTCTCGCTCGCTGTCTACGCAGATCTTCTGCAAGTCGTAGAGAAGTCGCGCCGCCGGCGACCAGGCGGATCCGCGCGCGGCCTCAACGAGCGTCATCAGCAAGCTGTTGACATCGCCAGGAGTGGCCTCGCCGAGGGTGACAGCACGGTCAAGGCGGCGGACGAGCCCGGCTGTGCGGCGGGTCAATCCAAGACGGGATCGCTCGGCGGCAATCGGGTTGCCATCGGCGAGGGCACCGAGCTTCCAGTGGAGCAAGGCCGCCCGCACATCGTTGCCGCGTCGAGCGGCGAGACCTGTCCAACGCCTGAGGAGTGCCCGCCTGCGTCGAGAGAGACCTCGTGGGAGCGGCGCGATGTCGGTGGATCGCTTCGCGAAGAGCTCGCTGGTTTCGGTGGTGATGGGATCAGCGGTGGCGAGCAAACGAGGCCGAGTTCTTTCGATGACTTGATCGAGCCCGATGAGTGGATCCAGCAGGCGGATGAGCCCTTCGGGATCGTCGACTGCGGGAAACCACGCATGAAACTCGCGAGGCGCGAATGTGGCGAACTCCAGAGCCAGGGCAATGAACACGACGGCGACTTCGCGCTCGTTGCTCGGGTCGCGGACGCGGGCTTCCTTGGCAAGTACGGATCGTGCTTCCGCTATTTGGAGTGGGCCAAATTGCGGCAACTGCTGCACCAGTTCAGCAATGGAAGTGTGGGCGAGGAGGGCGCGGGCCTTGATATCGAAGCACCCATGTGCCAACAGCCTCCAGTACGCCCGCAAGAGGCCGTCGGTGTTGTCCTGAAACGCATCGGCATCCGGGCGGGCGATCAGCAGCAGCACATCAGGTGCATCTGCGGGCAGCGTCCACACATCGTCAGCGAGTTCCAGCAGCCGTGACGGCGTCAGGAGGATGCTTTCTCCATGCGGCACGCGGGTGCGTGGAATGGGCAGGTCGAGGTCCGCCAGGATGATCCGGCGAACGACCCGAGATGAGGCAAAAATTGCCTCCGGAACAGTGGCTCGCAGCGACTGTTCGATCGCGAGGACGCTCTGCTGGGTGTTAGGCCGAGAAGGAGATCCGCTCATGGTGGAAGACGTCTACGATGCCACATTACTTCAGGGAGTTCATGAACGTCGTCATCGCCTCGTTGACTGCCGACGGTTGCTCGAGAGGCGCCATGTGGCCAGCATTTCGAATTTCAACAAACTGCGAGTTGGGCGCAAGACCTGCGTTGCCTTTCATTTCATCAGCCGGCGTAATCACATCCTCCGATCCGCAGATCCACAGAGAGGGGCAGGGGAGGCGTGCCAAGCTTGGCGTGGAATCCGGCCGAGCAGCCATGGCAAGCATTGCCGCTGCTACCGTGTCTGCGGCTGATGCGAGCATGACGCGGTGCGTGCTGTCCACAATCTCCGGCTGCAGTTCGTAGGTTTCGCTGGCAAACAGTTTGCTGTGCATGGCATCAGCGACCGTGGATACCCCGCCCTTGCGAACAATCTTCACCATCCGGTGGCGGTTCTCACGGGCTTCGTCGGTGTCGGCCGCGGCTCGCGTGTCACAAAAAATAAGTGCCCGCAATCGGGAAGCTGCGAGTTCGGCAAATCGAAAC
>JBMTLP010000386.1:0-3755 GCA_049433245.1 Pirellulales bacterium | reverse complement strand
GTGAACACCACCTCAAGCTGGTTGGCGATCTTGCCAACGGGGAGTGGTGGGACCGTGGTCACTGTGAGCAGCAGGCCACCTGTCGCTCCCGGGATGCCCGCGAAGAACTCTTTGTCAATCGGCTCTGCCGTGGCGGTAAAGTAGGGAGATTCAGCGATCTCGGCCGCCCGCGCCACTGCGTCGTCCCCCTGCTCCACCGGGTTCGTGATCACAATCGACTCTTGGCTCACACGAACCGACTTCACGACTGGCGGCACATTGCCGTAAGTGATGATCTTCGCCGTTCCGGACGTGACCGCGTCGGTTTGGATGTCGGAGAACACCACGCCAGACGGAAACGGATCCCACATGGCGAAAGCCTTCCCCTGGATGGTCAGGGTGACCTCCGGACGGAGCGGATCGTTGGTGAGAATCAGGGCGGTTTGTCGGAAGTCGCCGCCGGGCCCGCCCGGGTTGGCTGTCCACTCCAGGCGGACGTTGGCTGTCTCGCCGGGTGCGATTACGGTCTGCTCAAGGCCGCTGATCGTGCACTTGCAGGAGGTGGCTCCCTTGGTGAGTTCGAGCGTTCCCAAGCCAGAGTTGGTGAAGGGGAACTCATGGAATCCCTTGTCCCCCACCACCATTCGGCCAAAGTCAAAGGTGATTTGGGGGGTCAGCAGTTTCGGCGTTGGTCCGGCCGACATGGTGGCGACGATCGCCATCTCGCCAATCTGGAGTGGCTGTAGGAGCAGTTCGCTCATTGCCGTGGCTCCGCCAATCGTGCCCCCAACGAGCGCCGCGAGGCCCGCGACTGTCCATGCACTCAGCCCGCGCTTCATCACTCTCTCCCTGTCTGACAGCGTTCGCGTTGTCGATCAAACGAGAACCGGCTGACCGATTTCGTGAAGATTGCATGATGGAGAACGCCGCCCTCAAGAGCGTTGTTTCCACCCCGGCAACATAATAGACCGTCGACTGCACCTCTGTCGCGTTTGAGGCGTGTTTCCGGCAGATTTTGGCAACCGGCCCGCGGTCAATAGGCCTTGGCCAAGATACTTGGGCGCGTCGTCGTTTGGCCGGTGATGATGCACGTACCCGGCTCGTCCGGTCCCTCGGTGGGGATACAGCGGACGGTGACCTTGAGCGGGTCCAGGGCTTCCGCCACGGCGGGGTCGTCGGCAACGTGCACGACCGCGAACCCGCCGTGCATGCCCCTGCCCTCTGCGGGTTCGGCGAAAAACTCGGTGACTTCAGCCAGGCTGCCAATCCGCTTGGTGTTTGCTTCACGGTGTGCACGGGCTCGCTCGAGCAGACCCGTCTGGATCTCTTCGAGGACGGCCGCGACGCCCCCAACGAATGCGTCGATCGTGATGCTCTCCCGATCTTTCGGACCTCGATCACGGCGAAACACACTGACGGAGCTGGCGGCGAGATCTCGCGGGCCAATTTCCACTCGGAGAGGCACGCCTTGCTTGACGTGCTGCCAGGTCTTTTCTCCGCCCCGAATGTCGCGGGTGTCGATCGAGACCCGCACCGGCTCACCTCGCCAGTGCTGCTCGCGGAGTTGGTTGGCGATGCGTTCGCAGGCGGTCATCACGGTGGCCTTTTCTTCGTCGGTGCGCGAGATGGGGAGGATCACCACCTGGGAAGGGGCGATCCGCGGCGGCAGCACGAGGCCATCATCATCTGAGTGGGTCATGATCACCGCGCCGATCAGGCGAGTCGATACGCCCCACGACGTGGTCCAGCAGTACTCCTCCCCGCCGCTTGCCGAGGCAAAGCGGATCTCCTGAGCCCGGGAGAAGTTTTGTCCCAGGAAGTGGCTGGTGCCCGCCTGTAAGGCCCGGCGGTCCTGCATCATGGCCTCGATCGACCAGGTTTCCACGGCACCTGGGAACCGTTCTGCCGACGGCTTGATGCCTTTGATCACTGGCACCGCGAGATCCTGCTCCGCGAACCGCTCGTAGATGTCGAGGATCTTGAGCGTTTCCTCGACGGCCTCTTCGCTCGTGGCGTGGGCCGTGTGCCCTTCTTGCCAGAGAAACTCTGCCGTTCTCAAGAACACGCGGGGCCGCATCTCCCACCGCACCACGTTCGCCCATTGGTTGATGAGGATTGGCAGGTCTCTCCAGGATTGCACCCATTTGGCGTACATCGAGCCGATGATCATTTCGCTCGTGGGCCGAACGATCAGAGGCTCTTCGAGTTTTCCCGTGGGGATCAACGTGCCATCGGGCCCTTGCTCGAGCCGGTGGTGCGTGACCACAGCGCACTCTTTGGCGAAGCCTTCCACGTGCTTGGCTTCCTTCTCAAGGAAGGAGAGCGGAATGAAGAGGGGGAAATAGGCATTCACATGCCCCGTCTCTTTGAAAGCCTTGTCAAGAATGCCCTGCATCCGCTCCCACATCGCGAAGCCATGGGGCTTGATCACCATGCAGCCTCGGACGGGGGACGTTTCGGCCAGGTCTGCGGCCCTCACGACCTGCTGGTACCACTCCGGATAGTCCTCCTGGCGGGTCGGTGAGATAGCGTTGGCAGGCATGTGGGGCTCCGAGGCGGGATAATCAAACGAGATCTGTTCGGGCGGGATTGTAGGGGGAGGCAAACCAAAGCCCAAAGCCCTCTCCAGTCGCCGCGAGTCCCAAGACCGGGGCAGTGGGCGTGCCGTGGCCCCACTCGGGGAGTCAGGCAGATCGGCTTTTCGCTACACTCAGGCATTCGATTTCTCGCCTATTCGGAAAGCCCATGTCGCGCCCCTCTTCGCCTCCACGTGTCGTTGCCCCGCCGGTGCTCGTGCCTCCGGGCCGTGGCGGGAAGCGGAAGTTTGTGACCGAACTTCCTCCTCAGGGGTCCATCGATCAGGTTTTCCTGGCAACCGCGAAGCAGCTGCGTCCCAATCGCAACGGCCAGCTCTACATGCAAGTTGAACTTGCCGATCGGACCGGCAGCGTGACTGCCCGCATGTGGAATGCGGGCGACATGGAGTTCACCGCCTTCGACGAGGGTGAGTTCGTTCGGGTTGAGGGGAGCACACAGCTCTTTCAAGGCAACCTCCAAGTGATTGCCACGTCGATTCAGCGGGTTGACCCCCGAGGCATCGATGAGTCGGATTATCGGGTGTTGTCTGGAAACGACATCGACCACCTCATCGATGAGCTACGAGAGTTCGCGGCCGCCATCGCCAGCGAAGACCTGCGTCTGCTCGCGGAGTCGCTCCTCGCCGAAGGCCCGCTGCTCGAGGCGATGAAAAGGAGCCCCGCCGGGATCAAGCATCACCATGCCTACGCGGGTGGGCTCGTGGACCACGTGACGAGTCTGGCCCGTCTGGCGACGAAAGTGGCCCCGCTCTACCCAGCCGTTGATCAGGACCTTTTGCTGGTCGGGGTGCTCTGCCACGACATCGGAAAGACGGTGGAACTGGAGAGCGAGAAGGGGTTCTCCTACACCGACCCCGGGCAGCTGCTTGGGCACGTCCTGCTGGGCCTCGAAATCGTAGATGACCACATCGCCAGCGTGGAGGAGCAACTCGGTCGGCCGTTTGATGCCGAACTCGCCATTCGGGTCAAGCACATGGTCGCCAGCCACCACGGCCACTACGAGTTTGGCTCGCCGAAACTTCCGATGACGCTTGAGGCGATCGCCCTGCATCACCTCGATCACTTTGATGCCCAGATGGCTTCTACGGTGCAACTGATGCAAAACGAGGCTTCCATGGACGACGGCTGGACGCAGTACCACGCCAATCATGGACGGAAGTTTTTTCGGGGTCGTGATCG
>JBMTLP010000385.1:0-3763 GCA_049433245.1 Pirellulales bacterium | reverse complement strand
CGTACCGAAGTGGAAGCGGATGAAGGCGGAGGATCGTCGTCGATACGTGCGCGGGATCGTGTGTTTTCTTTGCAACGGGAAGTGCCTGTCCAAGTGGACGACTCGCCAACGCGCGGAGGCGGTGGTGCGGTATCTCGGGCTTGGCCTGTTCGCCGTCGTGGCCTGGAAGGTCTTCTTTGTCGACCTTGCGCAACTCGATCAGATCTATCGGATCGTTGCCTTCCTGTCGCTAGGCATCCTCGTGCTCGCCGGGTCGTGTATGTATCTGAAGTTTCGGGACACGGTTGCCACCGAGAAGGCGGAGGGCGAGCCTCCCAGTGCGGTGGAGTGAAAGGCCAGCCGTGAAGAACCGAAGTTTTCTCGCGAAGCTGCTTCTCGTTGCGGCGTCCGCAGCGATTGCAAGCCGGGCGACCGCAGAAGACGCCCGCTCGCAGCAGTTTCGTCGGCAGGTCGTGCTGGAGGCTGCATCAGGCGACCGGAAGGCAGACGATCGTTTGGTGCGGATCACCCTTGATGCCGAACTGTACGACACCACAGAGCCAAGCCTCTCGAACCTCCGCGTAGAGGATCAAGAAGGAGCGTCCGTGCCCTTCCTGGTGCAGGAAGCGCGGGGCACCGAGGCGCGAACCGTGCGGTCGACCTGGCAAGCGAAGAGCACCACCGCCAGGCCCGAGACCGTTGACGGCAGCGAGCGACTGCTCGTCACGCTCACGCTTGACGAAAAAGCGGCCGTACCGACAGGCATGCGGATCGTGACACCGCTGAAAAACTTCGAGCAGACGGTATTCGTCGAATCCTCGGCAGACGGAGACACCTGGACTGCGTGCGGTGAGGCGGGCCTGATCTTCGACTATGCCCAGTTCATCGACATCCGCAACGACGAACTGCGGCTTCCGCCGACGGAGCATCGCTTCTTTCGGCTGACCATCACCGAGCCAACGCTGGAGCAGGAATCGCAGCTACTGGAGATCAGCCGCCGGCTGCAGCAGGATCGCGAAGCGTCACGTGATGAGCGGACGCGTGTCGAACGGGTGCCGTTTCGCATCGACCGTGTAGAGTTTTGGGCCGAGACGGAACAATCGATCGTGGGCACGCCGGTGACACAGGTGTATCCACCGCAGAAAGTGGCGGAGCTTGAGGAGGATCAGACGCAGCAGACCGTGGTTGAGGTCACGATGCGGCGCGAGCCACTGACGTCGCTGACGCTCGAGACCAACTCCCGCAACTTCAGTCGCCGGGTCGAAGTGCAGGCCTCCGATGATGCGAGCGAGGGTTCGTGGAAGAAGTTGGCTGAAACCACACTCGCCAGCATCAACTTCCAGGGGTTTCAACGAGAGAGCCTGAAGGTCGCGTTCCCTGAGACGCGATCGCGGCAGTATCGGGTGGTGATCGACAATCGGGATGCGACGCCACTGGAAGTCACCGGCGTGACGCCTGAGGGGCGTGTGCACACGCTCGTGTTTCTTGCCGAGCCCCAGGAACGCTACAGCCTTGTCTACGGAAACGACGTGACCCATGGCTCAAGCCACGACACGGCTGTCCTCAGCGAGCTCCTTGCCAAGGGTTTTCTGTCGGAAGAGGCAGAGCTTGGCGAGGCGGTGGCAGAGGCCGCCTACCCCCCGCCGGCGAAGGCCTGGTGGCAACGATTTGCCAACCGCTGGGTTCTGACGGCCGTGGTTGCCATGCTCGTGGCTGCTCTTGGCTGGGGCCTTGTGCAGGCCGCCAAGCGAGTCTGACTCCCGCGAGGACCAGCCCGATGGCTCCGAGCACGAAGGTGCCCGGTTCGGGGACCGCTGTGATCTGCATCACGAGGGCCGGCTGGCGAAACGTGTAGAGGCTGGTCCCCGACTCGTTGAGGGCCTCCATGGTGGAGATGTCCCAGCCGAAGTCAACATCTCGCGGCACCACTCTGTCGGGGTTGAGCCGCACCTGCAGGAAGCTGCCGCCGTTGTAATCCGGGTTGGTCTCGTAAAAGTCACGGAGATACTCCGCCAACAAGACCGCGGCGGCATCGTCGGAAAACGTCCGCGCCACATGCTGGCCGCCCACGATGATGTTGTCTTGCAGTTTGAGGTTGTCGGCGCGGTTTGCCACGGTGCGTTCGGTGTCGTTGTGGAGATACTCGGCGAGTGGCGTGCTGTCGTTGGTGATTCCGATTGCCCACAGATCGGCCCGCAAAGTGCTGACGTCACCCACCGATCGGATGATGTGGAAGCTCACAAAGGCTTTTTCCAGGAGCGCTGGGTCGTCGATCGCCGGCAGTTCGTAGGCGAGCACAGCGGACCGTCCGTAACTGGCGGAAAGATCGGCGGTCGTCGCCCCAACGCGGCTGGAAGGGCCGCTCACCACAGTGCCCGCCTCGGTCACCGTGAAGTCGAGCGCGCTGCCGTTGACGATCTGCCGCGTGAACGGATTGACGGCGTTGGCCTCCCCGCGAAGATCCCGCAGCCGCCCCTGCATTTCTACGAGCACCTGCTTCGTTTCGGCGGGCAGGCTCGCCGTCGGACCGGGCAGCAGCAGGTTATTCATCTGAAAGGGATCGGTGACCATGTCGTAAAGCTCGTCGTACTGCGATCCTGCGACCGGATGCGTGACATAGAGGTGGGTGGCGGTGCGGATGGCGTCCCAGCGCTGGATGCCCGGCTGCTTCACCTCTGGGTAGTACTCCGCGAACACGGCGTCGCGGGTGATGCCACCAGATCCATCGAGCAGCCCATTGAGCGGCTGCCCCTGCATCGTGGCCGGCACCGCGACTCCGGCGGCCGTGAGGATCGTTGGGGCGATGTCGAGGTTGGTCACCAGGGCGTCGGGGGTCTGCCCGCTCTGAACACCCGGCCCGCGCATCAGCAGGGGCACGCGAATCGACTCGTCGTAGGCCAGCCGCTTGTCGCCGCGGCCATGCTCGCCCCAGAAGAAGCCGTTGTCACTGGTGAAGATGATCAGCGTGTTGTCGTTGAGGCCCTTGGCCTCCACGGCGTCGAGCACGCGGCCGATGTTGGTGTCGATGTCCTTCATCATCTCCATCTGGCTGATCTGCTGACTGTTGCCCATCGTGGTGTTGAGCGTCAGACCGTTCAGGCCCGGGAGGCTGTAGACAGGTTTTTCCAGGTTGATGTCGTAGCCGCCGTAGCCGGGGGTTGCGCTCGGGGGGCGGGTGATCGCCTGCCCCGCATAGTCGCCTCCCGACTCGGTGTAGATGTCTCCATGGGGTGCGTGCACCGCCTTGAACGACAGGGTGAGGGCAAACGGCTCGGCCCGAGACCCGCCGGTGCCGTAATCATTCAGAAAGTCGATCGCGTAATCGGTCAGCACACTCGTCGTCCAGCCCGTCTCGTTCACCGTGACGGATGGGCCGCCGTCTTTCTTCACGCGAAGCGTCGGGTTGGTGTGAAACCCTTGCCCTTGAAACGCGGCCCAGTAGTCGAATCCAGGCCGAGCCTCGTGGTAGGAATCCATGTGCCATTTCCCCACGTGGGCCGTGCGGTATCCGGCGTCTTGGAGAGCATGCTGGTAATAGGGGAGGCGTTCGTCTGGTACGGCGTTGACGTCGTCGTTGACAATCAGGCCATGAGTGGTCACGTATTGCCCCGTCAGCAGCGAAGCCCGCGAGGGCGAGCAAAGCGGGCTGGTGACGAATGAGTTGACAAAGTTCACCCCCTGCCCGGCGATACGTTGGTCGAGGTTGGGGGTCTCGACGAAGTTGTGCCCCGTGACCCCGAGGCCGTCGTGCCGCAAGTCGTCGACGTAAAGAAGGAGAATGTTG
>JBMTLP010000384.1:0-3777 GCA_049433245.1 Pirellulales bacterium | reverse complement strand
GTGCCCGAATTGGGGCGACACGACCCCGACCGCGTCCGGCGACTGTTCGTGAAACACCAAGACCGGATCCTTTTCGCGACCGACTTCCAGGTCTTCGACCGGCTCGTACTCGGGTCCGGTGGCGATGCCGACAGGCCAACGGCAGATGACGCGAATCTGTTCTTCGCGAAGCACGGTCGGTGGCTGGAAACGAACGATCGCGACTGGCCGCACATGACGCCCATTCAAGGAGAATGGACGATCAGCAGCATCGGTCTTCCGCCGGAGGTGCTGCGAAAGATCTACTTCGACAACGCCCGTCGACTCTTCGGCAGGTCGTGGTCGATGCCAAGCCTCACCGCCGCACGGGTCGAGCACGACAACGAGGTGGATGGCGTACTCAACGAGGCGGCCTGGGCGGAGGCGATCCCGAGCCGGTTGGAATACGGGTCTTCAAACGGTGTCGCGCACGCGAGCCTCAGCACGCCCGTGCGAGCCCTATGGTCTGACCGCTGCTTGATGCTGGCGTTTGAATGTCCGTTCACCGAACTACGCACCTTCGTTCCAAAACAAGCCGAGGAGCGAAGAGGACTTTGGGACAACGACGTCGTCGAAGCCTTCATCGCAAGCGATCCATCGCAACTCGACCGCTACCGCGAACTCCAGTGGGCTCCCAACGGCGAAACGCTGGATCTCGCGCTCGACGCAGGGGAGCGTGATTTTGGCTGGTCGTCTGCTGCGGTCTCCGCGGTGCAGGTCGATCACGAAGCGTCCGTGTGGCGTGTGGAAACCAAGATCCCTTGGTCAGCGTTTCCTACCGCGGCACCCGACGCCGGCACACGGTGGCGACTCAACCTCTTCCGACACGACAAGGCGGCCGGGGCGGGCTTGGCCCTGTCGCCCACGCTGACCTCCACGTTCCACACCCCTCAGCGATTTGGTTGGCTGATCTTTGCCGAGGGCAAGCAGGCAGAGCCTGGTCCGGGCGAGCGTTAAGAGCCCGTTGCGTATACTGGCAGTCAGTCTTTCCTCACGGTTTTCCTCCGCCCGCGTCTGAAGGCAGTGGCCCCTATGGCATCACTCGCTGGAAAGTTGCTCGTCGCCACTCCCAACTTAAGCGACCCCAATTTCTCTCAGTCGGTCGTGCTCATGCTGCAACATGGCGAGCAGGGGGCAATCGGGCTCGTGCTCAATCGCCCCAGCGGCACCCATCTCTCTGCGATTTGGAGCCAGATCAGCGATGACCCGTGCTCATTGGATATGCCGGTGATGACAGGTGGGCCCGTGGAAGGTCCGCTCGTGATTCTGCATGCAGACGATGAGCTCTCCGAGCGACAGGTTATGCAGGGCGTCTACTTCGCTGCCCACAAAGATCTGATCACGCAGCTCCTCGCCAAGGGCGTGCTCCCCATGCGGATTTTTGCGGGCTACGCCGGGTGGGGTGAAGGGCAACTCGAGAGTGAAATCGAGGAGGGTTCCTGGTCGATGACCGAGGCCACGCGCGAGTTTATCTTCGGCGATTTTGATGACATCTGGCACCAAGCCAATAAAACCATCGCCGACGACATCCTCATCCGTGGTTTGGGGATCAAGCATGTGCCTCCCCAGCCGTGGCTCAACTGACCCAACCGAGAAGCGTCGCTCGTTCATAAAGGCATCCGCCGTGCAGGTTCCGTCTGACTCTCTACTTCCCAGATCGAGTTGGATCGAGCACTCACAGCTGCTGCTTGACACCTTCGCCCGGCTGCTCGGGCGGCAACTCATCAGCCGAGAAGGTTCACGCCACGACCAAGCCGTGCGGCTCTTTGAGGCCCCGTTCGTGGTCGTTTCCGCAGATGCGTCCGCGGACCCATTGCTGACCTACGGCAACCGTACGGCACTCGGGGTTTGGGAAATCGACGTCGCCACGTTACTGGCCACGCCAGCCCGTCACACAGCCGAGCCGATGCACCGTGACGAACGGCAACGGCTTCTCGACCGCACACGCGAGCAGGGATTCGTCGACGACTATTCCGGCGTGCGAATCTCGACCACCGGCAAGCGGTTTCGCATCGAGAGGGCGATCGTCTGGAACCTTATCAACGAGGCAGGCAGCTACTGCGGCCAAGCCGCCACTTTTGAACAGTGGGTTCCGCTCGCGTCACCGGCGGAGCCGAGCGATGCCTGAGGCGATGTCATGAGTCCTTCCCGTCCGCAGTTGGTCCTGCACGCAGGCACCCACAAGACCGGCAGCGTGGCCCTCCAGTCGTTCTTGGCAGCCCACCGCGACCACCTCCAGCGCCAGGGCGTGCTCTACCCGGTGCTCGATGACGACGCGTTCAGCCACATCTCACTGCAGAAGCATGTGGGCCTCGCCCACACCAGCGGCAACCGCGGCCCTCTCCAGCACACGCTCAACCAACTCCAAGAACAGATCGAGAAGTCTTCGGCATCCTGCGTTGTGCTAAGTTCTGAGCACTTCTTCGCCATGCCGAAGGCTTGGGTTACCACCTTGCTCGCCGCCACTGAACCGCTGTTTGGCTCGGTGTCGCTGGTGATCTACCTCCGGAGCCAGAGAGATCTCTGGGCATCCCTCTTCAACCAACACGCGAAGGCCCTCAAGGTACTGCCCACGCACCGCCCTTGGGGCACGGCAGACTTCCTCGGGCCAGCACTCGTGGAAAACATGTTCTACGCCGACTACCTCGATGCCTTTGCCTGCCACCTTGGTGCCAACAGGATTTCGGCTCGTCTCTACGATCCGTCACAGTTTTCTGGCGGCGACGTGCGGGCGGATTTCCTCGAAAAGGCGGGGCTCTCTCCACCAGCAGGCGGATTGTCCACGTCCGCTGCGGTGAACCTGTCGCTGGGATGGAAAGGCGTGGCGTTGGCCCTCACGCTCGCGGCGAGGTACCGGCTGCTCGAGTCTCGGAGCATCGTCGCGAGGGGGATGGGCAAGGCCTTTCAGCAGGCACATCTTGAGGGACTGCCTGATTGGCTTGGCTCCTCCCCATGCTTCCTCTCCACGGAGGAGCAGCGCATGATTCGAGAGACCTACACCGCAAGCAACGTCCACCTCGCCAACGAGTACGCCAGCGATTTTGACCTGTTCGCTATCGAGCCTCCGCGGCCCCACGAGGAGCGAGGTCTCTCCGACATCGACCCGGCGGAGCTTCGCTTGGTCAACACCTTCATCCGCGATTACCTCGCCACACCCGCCGCTGCTAACGACGAGAGCAGCATCGATTGAAGCACCGGCTTCGCTGGCGAGTGCACTCGACTGCCCACGCGCACCTAGCGTTGGTAGATCGGGAGGTAGTGGTAACGAACACTCAGGCTCAGAATCGCCAAGCTCGTGGCGTACACCCGAGAAGCCCCAGATTCTTCACCTTCGGGCCTCCAGCCTCCGTCAGCCTCCTGACGTGGCACGAGCGTGTCTCGTACCAAACGTTCAGCGTCCAGGGCCGTGTTGCCACCTTGCTGGTGCATCGCTTGAGCGTAGTAGTACGTACCGTAAAAAAAGTATCGCGTGCCCCAGGCCGGTGGATGGCTCTTCAGCCACACCACCGCCTGCTGCACAACAGGCGTCTCATACTGCCCGCACACCTGCATCGCGAGCACACCGGCAGCCGTCATCGCATACTGAATGTCACCGCCCCCCGGCGTGTAGGCAAAGCCCGACTCCGGACGCACAGGCTGTCCTTTTTCATCGAGCGGCGACGTGCAGGACCGCCGCAGATAGCCCACCGCCTCCGCAATCGCAGCGTCCGGCACTTCAAAGCCGTCGGTCTTTGCCGACCGCAGCGCCATCCACTGCCC
>JBMTLP010000383.1:0-3792 GCA_049433245.1 Pirellulales bacterium | reverse complement strand
GGGCCACCGAGCCGCGTGTGGGCCGCGTCGGGCGACGCGTGCGAGGTAACTGCGCCGCCTTCTCGAGCATGGCCTGCAACTTGCCAATACAGTCAGCGACATTGCGGAGCTGTTCGCGAAACCGCTGACTGGCAATCACGAGTTCGCCGGATTCGGTGATCCGCGAACGCTGCTGCTCGAGGAGTCGAGCTTTGATCCCAGACGGAAGGCTCGCCGAAGAGGCTGCGTTAAACCGTAGGATCGCCTTTGTGCTCGCGCGGTTGACGTGCTGCCCTCCCGGGCCCTGAGATCGCACGAACTGCCAATGCATTTCCTCTGGCGGAATGCAAACTGTGCCACCCACGGCGTAGAGGGCTGTCTTCATGGTCGAGGCGGATCTTCAGAAAGCGGAAAGAACTCAGCGAAACCCTACGAAAGGTTCCAGGCCACGTGTCAAGACCACGATGTCTGCGGCACCTCAACCGCTCCGCAGCGATGGAGGTGCCTGTTTCACGAGCAAACGGCACCATGTCGCAACTTGTCTGGACAGTTGCGGGAAAGGGCTTCCATACTTTTTCTCTTCACGCTGGGATGGCAGTACCCCGGAGACACAAGCGACAGCGATGTGCCTGAGACCTGCAGCCCACCGAACGACGACTCGGCCTGGAGACGTGCACGAATGCTGCGAGCCTCAATCAGTGAACGGACGACCTTTCGCTGGGATCTCGCCGAAGAAGTCGTTGCCCTCCAGCAGCATGGGTTCGACACCCTCTCTGCGTGGCGACCAAAACTGTCTGATCTGGAGCCAGGGGAGGCCCGCAGGGTGCTGGATGCCGCTGGTATTCGAGTCTCAAGCCTGCAATGGGCAGGAGGCTTTACCGGCAGCGAGGGCAGCACGTTTCAAGAGAGCCTGACCGACGCGAGAGCGGCGATCTGTGAGGCGGCGGAGATCGGAGCGGCGGTACTCCTCATTCACACCGGATGTCGCAGTGGGCACACCCTCGGCCACGCCCGCCGCCTGCTGCAGGAGGCCCTCGCGTCGCTGGCTCCGTATGCCGAGGAGTTTGGCGTGCGGTTGGCACTCAAACCCACGCACCCAGCAGCCTCGGTAGGCTGTGGTTTCCTGACCCAGCTCGAGGATGCCCTGCGGTTCGTGCGAGAACTCGGCCACCCCTGCCTGGGCCTTGCCCTCGATGTTTGGCATTTCGGCCACGAACGAGACTTCCTCAGCCTCCTGCCAGCGTTGATCCCATCCATCAGGGTGCTATCGCTGGCTGACCGGGCTGGCGCCCCAGCGGCGGAGCACGACCGGCTCGCCCCAGGAGACGGGACTCTGCCGCTCAACCGCATCCTCACCCGGCTGGCTGATGCGGGCTACCAAGGAGATGTGGAGTTCGAGTTTGTTGCTGAACCACTGCTGGGGGAAGCGGACGGTCCTGCCGCATCGGCTACGAGGTCGCCCGCAGGTGCCACCGCAGCAGCCGTCACGGCTGGCTACCACGACGCCCTGCTGAGGACAAGGCAAGCGGTGTACGACTACGGGTGTTTTGTCGCGCCGTCGAACAGTTCACTCCCCGCCTCAGTTCCCGGCCGCTGAAGTCGCTGATCGCTGCGGGCACGCTCGAAGCGGCCTGCATCACCGCTATCGGCTCCGCAGGTCCCAGGCTTCCACCCAGGTCGTCTCGACCGGTTTGAGATCGAAATCGTTGCGGAGCCGTTCATCAAAATCGGACATGTGAGCAGCGCCATAGAAGATGGCCACTCGCTCTTTGCCTTTGGCAATCTGCTGCCGCATCACATCGATGGCGGCTGCATTGCGATCGGTGATGATGGTCGAACCATTCTCACCGCCAAAGGCAGCCGTGAGCACCTCCATGTCGGTGAACTGCTCTGCCATGATTCGGCGAAGTTGCACTTCTCGATCTGAGGAGAACAGAAGGCCAAACAGTTCGCCGATCCCCACCTCACCCGAAGTGTCGCCAGCCGCGGCCTTGCGACGTGCCTGAGCCATTCCCTCCTGCATCAGCCTGCCAAACATGGTCCACCACGACTCACCCCGCTTCTGCATCGCTTCATCAAACTGCTGCGGTGACAAGTCGGCGTGCACAAAGTTGGCCCGGCTGTAGTCGATCGCCTGCAACTGAAACGAGAGGCCAAGGGCTCCTGTCAGTCCCTGCTGAGCCGAACCGATCGCCCCCGACGGACGCTGCCCAGCCTTTGGCACTCGGTTATTTTCTGGGGCGACCAACTCGTAGAGCACCACGTCGTAGTCGCGAAACAGCCGGTTGAGCGTGGTGTAGTACTGGTCGCTACCGATGTGAACAGCCGCCACCAGATCCACCGTCAGCCCCGACGCGGCCTTGGGATCGCTGGCGTATCGCACGACGGCCGTGTCGAGCGACCGCGGCTCGCCATCCGCGTCCTGCGTCACCCGCAGAAATGAAAGGTCGTCGTGTTCCTCACCAGCCCGCGACTCTGCGGCCTGAACATGGGACTCGAGACCGGCGGGCAAACCTCCCGCGAGCCACATCGTGTGGCAGGCTGCCAACAAGGTGGCCGTGGCAAGGCGGGGCATTCGGCTGGGCATGGACATCTCTCCGAAAGTGTTCCCGCATTCTAGAACGCAAAGTTCCCGGCCGTGATGTCGAGTTGGAAATCTGCGTTGGGTGGGCAGGCGGGCCGAGGCTGTGGACGGGCGCCGCACGCAGCCTGACCGCATTTTTTTCGTGGATCGACGAGGCGGCGAGCGGCGTCGAGGAGGGCCTCCCGCGGGCGGATCACGCCACCGAAGGGCTCGTCAGCCCGCCAAATCCGCCACCCGCCCCCCCCAGTTTGCCAAGTCGCCTGGCGCCGTCCGCAATCTCTACCAAGAATGGTTAACCCGACGGAGCGGCACGACCGATAAACCCATTGCGAACCGCACGAGCGGACTCAACGGATCCTGTTCCCAAGGAACCTTAGCGATGGGCATGAAGAAGAACTTCCGGCACCTCGTGGCAGCCATGCTCACCATGGCCGGGGCCGGTGTGGCTCAGGCCGGAGAAAACTGGATTCCGCTTCTGCCGGACCAGGACATGTACGACTTCCAGCTCTTCGCCCCTCCGGATCTCCGCGAGTACAGCATGTGGGCGGATGACGGAGACGGCATCTACTTCGACTACGACCGTCTCTACTGGGGTATTACGGTGCCCCGCACGGTCGCCGTCGGCACAACGCCCACTGGCCAAAACATCATCCCGAGCCAGCCAATCTCCCCGTTCACGGTCGCCAATCTGAACAACGACTACCTGGCGTTCGCCCAATCCAACCCGATCCTGGTTCAGCAGGTCGTGGCAGGCACGGCGACCTCAGACAGCATTGAAAACATCTCCTCCAACACGACGCTCTTTGAGGTAGGCTCTTCGCCGCTTCGGCTGGACCTCAACACGAGTTGGCTCCGCACGAAGATGACCTGGGGCAACCGCTATGAAGGCGGATGGTCCTACGACGGCCGCGGGGTCAACATCTCCTACCTCCAGGTCGGCAAGCAGGAGCAGAGCTTCGGCACAACGAACGAGTTCGCGGTGAGTTCGCCGACGCAAGACTTCACCTTCACCAACAACTCCTCTGGTGGCGGTGGTGGTGGTGGTGGTGGTGCCGGCACCGGCGGCAGCACCGTGCTCAACATCAGTTTGGAAACAACGACCGATAGCCCTCCGCCTGACCACACGATCACGCAGAACTTGCTGCAGCGAAACAGCACAGAACTGCAATCGGGTGCGGTCGCGATGACCCTGCGGCGGTCCCTCGGCAAGCGGAAGGGGGCGGCCGACG